>JAPLDC010000276.1 GCA_026391935.1 Bacteroidota bacterium
ATTGATTGTATATGGAATATTCTTTCCCGTAATATCTTCCACATAAAAAATGTTCACACCATAATCCTTTAATTGCTTTTTTACATCAAAGCCATCTAACTGTGCGTCTGTAACAGGTTGGTTGATCTTGCTGCCATCAAAATAATTGGATTCATTATTTGCGTTGTGCTGATTTTCATCTAGCTGTAACCATAGATACGAAAGTGCATCAGGCGAATTATTTGTATAAGTGATCTGCTCTTCACCTTCGAGGGTTAATGTTTTCTCATTCAAAAAAGCATTGATGTTATAATCTGCTTTTTGTTGCCAATACTGACTTCCTGGTGCACCAGAAGCAGAACGGAAATTGTTAGCATCCGGAAGGATGGTTCCCAATTGTTCAAACTTGTTTCCATGATTGGATTTAGGGTTGTTCTGAATATTTTGTGCGAAGTATGAATTCGATAATAGTAAAGCGAATAGGAATAAAGTAATTTTCTTCATGTTATTGCAAAGTGTAATTTTTTAATAAATCTAAGGATTTTTTTTTGATGTCTTGTACAATTATGATGAGCGGTTAGTATAGCATTCAGTATTTCAGTAAATTTGTTTTATGATGATACTAAAATACAGGAAAAGTGCAGTGGTTGGTTTGGCATTAATGTTATTGATGTTGACTTTAAGCTCCTTTACGATAATGATGCATAAGCATTATTTTAGCTTGACAGAGGTTAAAATAAATTCTCAAAAACATACTTTTGAGGTCAGCAGTAAATTGTTTATTGATGATCTGGAAGCGGAACTGGGAAAAGTTTCAAATAAAAAAATTAATTTGAGTGATACATTAAAAAATCAGGAAGTAAAGAAATTACTTTTTGATTATCTGGAAAATAATTTCAAAGTAACAGTAGGAGGGAAGCCCCAAAAGTTAGAATATGTCGGATATGAAGTTGAGAATGATGTAGTGTGGTGTTATCTTGAAATACCCGATTTTAAAGAGACAGGTAAGATCTCAGTTATAAATACTCTTTTGTATGGTAATTTTCCTGAACAATCAAATTTACTCAATGTTGTATTTGATGGCCTTACAAAAACTGCCAGATTAGGTAATCCTGATAAGTTGGCGGAGTTTGAGTTTTAGGGTTTTATTCTTTAACCAATTCAAACTGCAAATTATTTTGATTTTAACTTTTTTGCTTGATCAAAAATTAACAAAAAAATCAAGCTCAATCGAATGCTTGCACACAAGCAACAAGGCATCGCGATTGAGCAGACCTCCCCGCGTCTCCGAAAATTAAATTTTTCGTTAATAAAAATTGATAGAGGTGGGGCTGTTTAAAGATTGGGGTATTAAATTGAGAATTAACATAACGGGAATTAAATGCAAAAAAAATCCTTTCAAGTAGAAAGGATTTTTTTTATGATCAAAGCATTGCAATGCTTTAAGCCGCTATAATATTAAATTCAGATTTTTTAATTGAAAATTAATCCTCTTCATTCACTACACCCATCGCACAGAATTTATCGATGCGTTGAGTAACACGTTTTTTAGGATCCAATTTTTCCAGTTTAGCAAGTTGTTTTAAAATTTCCGCTTTTACAGTTTTAAATGTTTCTTCAGGAAATGTATGTGCACCTCCCACCGGCTCAGGAATAATTCCATCAATTAATTTATTTCCCAACATATCTTCAGGAGTCAACTTTAATGCTTCTGCCGCACGTTCTTTGTTGTCCCAGTTTCTCCATAAGATAGAAGAACAAGATTCAGGTGAAATCACGGAATACCATGTGTTTTCCAACATCAACACTTTATCACCGATCCCAATGCCAAGTGCACCACCGGAAGCACCTTCGCCAATGATGATACAAATAACAGGAACTTTAAGTTGCGCCATCTCTAACAAGTTACGCGCAATTGCCTCACCTTGTCCGCGTTCTTCAGCTTCCAATCCCGGAAAAGCACCGGGAGTGTCAATCAACGTAACGATAGGTTTGTTGAATTTCTCCGCTAATTTCATTAATCGCAATGCTTTGCGGTATCCTTCCGGATTGGGCATTCCGAAATTACGGATCTGGCGCATCTTGGTATTGATACCTTTTTGCTGACCAATAAACATTACTGTTTTGCCATCAATACTTCCGAAACCACCAACCATTGCTTTGTCATCTTTGACTGTACGGTCACCATGCAATTCCATAAATGTTCCGTCAGTTATTGAATCAATATAAGCTAATGTATATGGTCTGTCCGGGTGACGGGATACCTGAACACGTTGCCATGGCGTAAGATTACTATAAATTTCTATACGTGCCTGTTTGATCTTTTCTTCTATCTCGGCAGTAGTTTTGGAAACATCAACACCACTTTTTTCTGCAACCTGCTGAATCTTTTCCAATTGTTCCTGTAACTCGGCAATTGGATTTTCAAATTCTAAATAGTTCATTTTTTTATCGTTTAGAGGGGGCTAAAATACTAAAAAAGGCTGAATAATGTATCTTGTTGTATTACAAGTATTTATATTCCTGCTTGCATTTTAAAGCGGATTCAAAATTTTTTAATTGAAAAAA
>JAPLDC010000084.1 GCA_026391935.1 Bacteroidota bacterium
TTTAAATATGAACCACTCCGATTCGCTATTAAGGCAGACGGAAAAGCAAATTACATTGCAGTGAAAGATATCATCAAAGTATTTACCGATATCGATATTTATCGGTTTAATTTGATCACAGACCTTGAACAGGGCCCCAAAACAGAATAAATAAAAATAATTATGGAATTTTTTATTCTATGCATCTATAGAATAATTCCAATGATTTAACAGTTTAAAAAAATAAAAATGGCAGAAGTAAATACAGGTGGTGGCGGTCATGGAAAGCACGAGAAAAAGCGTGCCAAAAAATCATCAACCCGAATAGATATGACGCCAATGGTAGATTTGGCATTCTTGCTCCTTACGTTTTTCGTATTAACATCTACTTTTGCGAAACCAAAAACAATGGAGATCAATTATCCTGCGAAACCAAAATCAGAAGACGAGCAGATACGTGTAAACAATGCATTAACATTTATTTTAACAAAAGACGATGGTCTTTATTATTATTTTGGACAGTTTTATGCTGACGGAATGCCTAATCCGGATGGGAAACCAAACACAACATTAACTAAAACCGATTTTTCTTCCGAAGGGCTTCATAAAATATTATTGGAGAAAAATCTTCCAACGACTAAAGCAATAAACGATCTTACCGATAAGTTCAAGAGAAAAGAAATTGCTGACACTACTTATAAGCGTTTGGCAAATAAGGTCAAAGGTGATAAAGATGCATTAACGGTTCTTATCAAAGCAGACGATCAAGCCATATATAAAAATGTGATCGACATGATCGATGAACTGAACATTTGTAACATTGGTAAGTATGCTGTTGTGGATATGGGTGCAAAAGAGAACGAATTATTAAAAGCAACTTCTAAATAATTAGCAAGATGGCAGAATCATTATTTAACAATTGGGACAGTGTCGTTGCCCCTGTGCGCAACGACATCGTTTTCGAAGATCGAAATAAAGCATATGGTGCTTATGATCTTCGGAGAAATCATAATCGCAGTGTCACATTTGCATTGATCATTACAGTAATATCATTTATTATTGCAGTGAGTATGCCGGCAATTATTGCTTGGATAAAAAATGCTACTGAACAAGTGGAAGTACCGGTAGATATTACTCCGGTAGACTTAACAGCTCCTCCTCCTTTGGATGAAACTGCACCGCCACCACCGCCACCACCACCACCACCCGTAATGGAAACTGTAAAATTTACACCTCCTGTGGTTACTGATGATGAAGTTGTGGATGATCCTCCTCCTGTTCAAACAGAGGAAACACCGCAGATAAGCACTGTTACTCAAGAAGGGACTGGTGATAATGAAATTGTTATTCCAGATGAAGGAACAGGTAAAGTTGTAGAAGCTGCACCAGAGGTTCCGTTGTCTTTTGTGGAGCAAATGCCAGCTTTTCCGGGTGGAGAATTGGAAATGATGAAGTTTTTGAAGAACAATATGTCTTATCCTCAAATGGAAAAGGAAGGCGAGATACAAGGTACTTGTTATGTTAATTTCGTAGTGGAAAAAGATGGAAGCATCACAGATGTAAAAGTCTTGAGAGGTGTCCCCAACGGAAAAGGTTGTGACAAGGAGGCTATTCGTGTTGTGAAATCAATGCCTGCATGGAGTGCCGGTAAACAAAACGGTCGTCCGGTACGTGTTTATTATAATTTACCTGTTAAATTTACATTGAGATAACAAATTGGTTTAAGACCAAGAAAAAATAAATTAAAAACAGTAATACATCCCGTGAATAAAATACGCTATTATTCCAATTTTGTTATGATAGCCGTTTATCTAGGTTTGGGCTTACTGTTTTTTTTTACCAATATTGCCGAAGAAACAGTAACCACCTACAGAAAAGAACTAGGAGCCACAATGATGATATACGCTGTAATAAGAACATTGCTTGTGATCCGAAAACAAAAAAGAGAGAATAGAAATGAGTTTTAGATTAAAATTTATATACTCTTGGAACAGACTAAGGTTTTACCTTAGTTTTTTGCTTTTAGCATTTTATCTAATCGTTGGTTCTTTTTTCCTTTTTGGAAATACCTGGAAAGAACTTTTGCCTAAAGGAAGGGAGACTGTAGGTCTTGTCTTGATATTGTTTGGAGCATTTCGTTTTTACATTGCTTACCGCAGATATAAAAATAAATTGACGAGAATAGAAATAGCGATCAAATCTAAAGAGGCTGCCATCGTTGAGTAATATCTAAATTAAAAATGAAAAAAATTGTTTTTAGCAGTTTTATTATTTCCTTAACATTCGTTTTAGGGTGTTCTCGTGGAGCCGAAAAGCCTGAACCAACGGATACTCCGACATCAGGAGAGGTTAGTGTAGTAGTGGATGAATCGTTCCAGAAATTATTTGACAGTCAGATATTCACCTTTGAATCGCTTTACAAAAACGCGAAAGTTCATGTGAATTACCTCCCTGAAAATGAAGCACTGGTGCGAATGATAAATGATTCTTGTAAAGTTGTCGTTATGTGCCGCGATCTTACAACAGCTGAACGTAAATCATTTGAAGCCAAAAATTTATTTCCCATTTCCACCAAAATTGCTGAAGATGCGATTGTCTTACTCATAAATCCTGAAAATACAGATACAGTATTAACTGTTGGTCAGGTAAAATCCATATTACTTGGTAGAGATTCTCTCTGGTCACAACTTAATAAGCAGTCGACCTTAAACGGAATAAATGTGGTTTTTGACAATGCGGGGTCGGCAAATGCCCGATATATGAGAGACACGCTTCTAAATGGTAAGGACTTTTCAAAAAATGTGTTTGCTGTGAAATCAAATCCGGAAGTAATTGATTATGTTAGTTCTCACAAAAATGCATTGGGAGTATTAAGTGTAAATTGGGTGAGCGATATGGACGATTCTGTCACAACCAACATCTTAAAAAAGGTAAAAATGGTAGCGATTGCAAAAGATGATGGTTCTACTCCTGTAAAGGCCTATCAGGCTTATATCAAAACAAAAGAATATGCTTTTACGCGAAGCGTTTATATGATCAATAGACAAACACGTTCCGGACTTGGTATGGGATTTGTATCCTTTGTGGCAGGAGATAAAGGTCAATTAATGATCTTGAAGGCGGGGTTGATTCCTGCGATTGCTCCAGTAAGGTTGGTACAAGTTAATATGGAGGCAAATTAGGAATAATAAAAAAGCCAATTACTTCATGTAAATTAATAAAGATGTAATATTGGCAGATTTTTTTATAAATTAAAATTTAGAAAATACAGAAATGAAAAAGGTGAAATTAGTAATGGGATTGTTTTTAGTTGCTTCATCAACAATTGTTGCTCAGACGTTAAATGATGCGATAAAATTAACGACTAATGAACAATACGGATTAGCAGATGCTGCATTTGTAAAATTAATTCAGACACAACCGAATAGCGGTGATTATTACTTTTTTTATGCTGAGAATCTTTTTAAAAATGATGAAATGGATATGGCTAATGCCATGTATCAAAAAGGTTCAGATGTAAATCCTACTAACCCTATTTCCTACGTTGGATTAGGAAAGGTTCAATGGTACAAGGGGCAGTCAGCCGATGCAAAAGCAAACTTTTTTAAAGCAACAACTTTAGCTGCGGGGAAAAATGCTATTGTATTAATGAAAATCGCTGAAGCGTATACAAATGCTCCAACAAAGAACCTTCCTGATGCTTTTAATTTATTAGCTCAGGCAGCTAAATTAGAGCCCAAAAATGCAGAAATCTATATTTTGACTGGCGATGCCTATTTGGAACAAAACGATGCGACAAAAGCAATTGAAAATTATGAAAAAGCAGGAGTTCTTGATCCAAAGTCGCCTAGAGCATTACTAAAACAAGGTCAGGTTTGGAATCGTGCAAGAAATTTTCCATTAGCGATTGAAATTTATAAAAAAGCAAGGCTAATTGATTCAACATTTGCTCCTGCATATCGCGAATTAGCAGAGATCTATTTACGTGCAAGCCAATTTGCAAATGCTGCATATAATGCAAAGCGTTACCTTCAATTGAATAACGATTGTAGTGCAAAAAGCCAGTATTCCGGAATTTTAAATCAGGCAAAACAATATAAAGAATCTGTTGATGCCG
Organism: Bacteroidota bacterium; assembly: GCA_026391935.1. Lineage (GTDB taxonomy): Bacteria > Bacteroidota > Bacteroidia > 2-12-FULL-35-15 > 2-12-FULL-35-15 > 2-12-FULL-35-15. The sequence continues at coordinate 4,097 of JAPLDC010000084.1, forward strand.
GAAAAGAAGCATTACTTTGTACACCAATTAATTTTTTCACTTACAGATATTTAGCGTATAGTCAATACGAAATTGCAGATTATGTGGGCGGACTGGAAAATATGAATAACTTTTTTGCAAAGGCTCCTCCAGAAAAAATAATTGTGCAAGATTATGAATACCGTGCTAAATTGCTTTCTAAAACAGGAAAAGATTCATTAGCTATTTTGGATTATAAAAAAGCATTGGAATTGCAGCCGGAGAAGGTGGAATATAATGGGGACATTGCAAATGCTTTTATCAAAATGAAAAAGTACCCTGAAGCTATTGCTGCTTACAAAATGAAAATGGACAAAGGGAAAGCCAATGCAAACGACTATTACGGATTAACCCGTGCATACTTTTATTCAAAAGATTTTGTTAATGCTGATTCTTCAGCAACACAGATCATAAAATCGCAACCTGAATTAGGTTTGGGTTATTTGTGGAGAGCAAAAGCAAATGTTCAGCAAGAGGTGTTGTTAAAGACGGAAAACTGGAATGCAAAACCTTATTATGAATTGTTTATTAGCAAGATTGTAAAGCCTGAAGATATTGAGAAAAGTAAGAAAGAGTTGGTTGAAGCGTATACTTATTTAGGGGCATATTATGCAAAGAAAAATGATTGCGCAAATACTAAATTAAATTTCCAAAAAGTATTTGAATTAGATCCGACGAATGTTCAAGCAAAAAAAGTTCTTGCCGGATTAAAATGCTAAAATTTTATTTCTAACCATTTCTTATTGTATTAATTCTGTGAATGTTGAAGGGGGGAAGCTATCCCTCCTTCGACTTTTCCAATGCTTGTTCAATATCAGAAACAATATCAATAATGTTTTCTAATCCCACAGAAATACGAACCATACCTGACGATAATCCAACAGAAAAACGATCTTCTTCCGTTAATTTTGCGTGTGTTGTTGATGCAGGGTGAGTGGCAATCGTTCTTGTATCGCCCAAATTTGCAGTAAGAGAACACATTTTCAGTGCATCTAAAAATTTCTTTCCTCTTGCAATTCCACCTTTAATTTCAAAAGTTACAATTCCTCCACCCATGCTCATTTGTTTTTTTGCTATTTCAAATTGAGGATGAGACAATAAAAAAGGATAACGCACTTGTAAAACATCTGGATGATTTTCTAATAATCCCGCTAGTTTATGCGCATTCTGAGAGTGTCGCTCCATTCGTATAGCAAGGGTTTCCAGACTTTTCGATAAAACCCACGCATTAAAAGGAGAAAGCGCAGGTCCTGTGCTCCGGCAAAATGTTTGGATTTCTTTTATTAATTCTTTCTTTCCCAACACTATTCCTCCCAATACTCTTCCCTGTCCATCAAGATATTTTGTTGCCGAATGTGTTACCAAATGTGCTCCATACTTTATCGGTTGCTGAAGAAAAGGCGTGGCAAAACAATTGTCTACATTCAAAATAACATTGTGTTTTTTTGCCAATTCTCCTAACCATTCCAGGTCAACTATGTCCAAGCCAGGATTAGAAGGTGTTTCCACAAATATCATTTTTGTGTTTTTTTGGATCAAAGCCTCCCATGTTTCCGGTTTATTAATATCTGCATACGTATGCGCGATCCCCCATTTTGGTAAAAATTTTGCAATGACCGTATGCGTTGATCCGAAAATAGAACTGGCCGACAAAATGTGATCCCCGCTTTTTAGCAATGCCATAATACTTGCAAAAATTGCCGCCATTCCTGATGCAGTAGCAAAACCAGCCTCTGCACCTTCCATCAAACACATTTTTTCTTCAAACTCTGTTGAATTTGGATTTACAAACCGACTGTAAATATTTCCCTCCTGCTCATCTGCAAATATTGCCCGCATTTGTTCCGCATCATCAAAAGTAAAACTAGATGTCAAATATAAGGGTACCGAATGCTCCCTGTTATTGGTCTGTTCAGACTGTGTCCGAATTGCGTTTGTCTCAAATTTCTTCATGGGCATTTTTTATGGGAACGCGGATCTTTATGATTATTATGATTTTAAAATATAAATTTTTTATCTTATTATGTTTTTGTTTTAAATAAAACCAGAACCCATACTTGTTAATCATTTTTTATCATAAAAATCATAACAAATCTGCGTACCTATCTTTTATTCGTTGACGGAGACCTTGTAACTTATTTTTGCTCCAGCAATTTCTAAGGTTTTGGAAACGGAACAATATTTTTCCATCGATAATTGCACTGCACGTTCTGCTTTCTCTTTGTCGATTTGTCCTTTAAATTTAAAATGCAGCTGAATATTTTCCCACAGAGAAGGCTCCTTTCCTTGTTCACGCTCACCATCAATACTGATTGTAAAATCTTCGATTATTTGTTTTTGTTTTTTTAAAATTAAAACAATGTCAATCGCGCTACAACCGCCTAATCCCATTAACAACATTTGCATCGGTCGAACACCTTTGTTATGTCCTCCGATATTTTCACCTGCATCCATGTGTGCAATATTTCCTGTTTCACTTATTGCCTCAAAGTGAAACGCATCATCTAATCGTTTTAGTTCTATTTTCATTTTTTTCTTTGACGTCAATTCGAGCTATCTATAATAAGCCTTTTCAATTTGTCACCCTGAGCGGAGTCGAAGGGCGACAAACGCATTGTAAATTACAATTTGAATTTCAAAGGTAAGTAATTGGATGTATTTTTGATTAGTTTTGTGGTTCAAATTCCTTTTTGCAGATTATTTTTAATAGAAACTTTTCTTTTTTTGAAAAGGAGAAAGCGAAGCTGGAGGATAAAAAAATTGAATGAACAAACATTTTTTTACATATCGGCAATCCTTAAAACTCGAGAACGGACAAACGTTACAAACGCTTGATGTGGTCTATCATACCTATGGTTCACTTAATGCCGACAGAAGTAATGTTGTCTGGTTTTGTCATGCATTAACAGCAAACAGTGATGTTTCTGACTGGTGGAATTCACTAGTAGGCGAAGGGAAAAAATACGATCCTGCCAACTATTTTATTGTTTGTGCTAATATCATTGGCTCTTGTTACGGTTCTTCTGGGCCATTAAGTATAAACCCCGAAACAAAAAAATCATTCTACAGCTCTTTCCCTAAAGTAACTATACGCGATATGGTAAATGCGCATATCATTTTGCGCAAACATTTAGGGATAGAAAAAATCAACACTATCATTGGTGGTTCAATGGGTGGATACCAAGTAATAGAATGGGCTTTAGCGGAACCTGCTGTTTTTATAAATATGGTATTAGTTGCAACCGGAGCGCAAGAATCTGCATGGGGAATAGCAATTCATACCGCTCAACGTTTGGCAATTGAAACCGATCTGACCTGGAAGGACTTAAATCAAAATGCCGGAGCGGTAGGTCTGAAAGCTGCCCGTGCCATAGGAATGCTGACCTATAGAAATTATGAGGCATTTGTAAAAACACAAACGGATGATGAACATAAATTGGATAATTTTAAAGCGAGTTCTTATATAAATTATCAAGGAGAAAAATTGGTAAAACGTTTCAACGCATACAGCTATTGGATCTTGACAAAATCTATGGACTCCCATAATATTGCCCGTAACAGAGGAAAACTTGAAGAGGTTTTAAAAAGTATACAAACAAAAACATTGATCATCGGAATTTCCAGCGATCATCTTTGTCCGGTTGCCGAACAAAAAATAATGGCACAACACATTCCTAATTCTACATTCGTAGAGATAGATTCTCCTTACGGACACGATGG
>JAPLDC010000424.1 GCA_026391935.1 Bacteroidota bacterium
CGGAAGTTATACCATCAGCTTAACCGTTACTTCTTCATTAGGAAGCTGTACGTCTTCAATTACAAACACAAATATGATCAATGTATATCCAAATCCGGTAGCCAACTTTACTGCTCCGTCAAATACAAGTATCATTAATCCAACAGTTAGTTTTATTGACAACTCTTCTGTTCCGACAGGAGCCATAGCTTCCTGGCATTGGAATTTTGGAGATCCTTTTGCAGACGCTGACAGCACAAGCGGCCTACAAAATCCGTTTCACACATTTACGGATGCGGGAACATATTGCGCAACACTTTCAATCATAAGCGATCATGGCTGTGTGGATACTACACAATTGTGCGTAATAATCGATCCGGAATTCACCTTCTTCATACCAAATGCTTTTTCTCCGAATGGAGATGGTATCAATGATGAGTTTTATGGAAAAGGTGAATATATCAATAGCTTCGAAATGCTCATTTATGATCGCTGGGGTAATTTGATTTTCTTTTCTGATGATATCAATAAACATTGGGATGGTAAAGCCAATCACGGAAGCGAATTGGCACAGCAAGATGTGTATGTGTATGTTGTAAAAATCAAAGATATTAAAGATAAAAAACACAAATACACAGGTACTGTTACCATTGTAAAATAATAAGTTCAATTAAAAACTGCTCTGAATCAGAGCAGTTTTTTTTCTAAATTTCAAATTGTTGTAAAAAAAATAGTTTTTTTGAATAATCTTTTTAACTTTGTTTGTTATAAAAACCGAACAAGACATGAAAAACAATCTACTCAAATCGATTGCAGTCATCAGCTTTACATTATTTTTAGCTTTTGCGTTGCCGAACCATAGCAATGCTCAAGATAACGTTGGAATTGGAACAAACACTCCGGATGCAAGCGCAATACTTGAGATTTTATCTGCAAACAAGGGGGTACTTGCACCAAGGATGAACACTGCAGGAATGAATGCGATTGTCGCTCCGGCTAATTCTTTGCTTATCTATAATACAGACTCTATGTGTTATTGTTTTTATAGAGTTCCATCTGCTTCATGGGTTTCAATGTGCACTGCTGCAGGTGGCGGCGGAACAGGACCTACAGGGCCTGCAGGGGCAATCGGATTAACAGGAGCTACTGGGGTAGCTGGACCTTCAGGTGCTACAGGAGCTGTTGGTGTTACGGGGGCAACTGGTGATCCTGGAGCAACTGGAATAGCTGGACCTGTTGGTGCTACGGGTGTGACCGGTGTGACGGGGAGTACAGGAGTTGCAGGGGTTACTGGCGTGACAGGAGTTACTGGAGTGACAGGGGTGACGGGAGCTACAGGACCTACAGGAGTTGCCAATTTTTATTCTGCAGTTGGCATCACTGACATTACAACATCCAGTTCTACCTTTGCATCAATGGGGGCAAGTACTTCAATCACATTTACTCCTACAAAATCTACAATTTATTTATATGCGACTGTTGCCAGCTATGTAAATGTGGCTATAGGTATACCTTGCTATGTTGGAGTTCGAATTAGAAATGTAACAGCAGGAACTACAATAAAAGGTGCAGCGAGTTTAGCTAATTCAATGTTTGTTTCAGGGTTTACAACATACACCACCACTTCCTATAATGTTGCAATTGTAACTCCATATACAGTAGCAATTGGAGTTCCTATAACAATTCGTTTAGAGTGGGAAGTATCATGGGCTGATACACTGCCACACGCCGCCTACAACAACCCGGTTACGGATCCTGACGAAAGTCACAGATCATTAATTATTATGGAATAGACAACAAATGGAAAACAAAAAAAACAAATATTTCACTAGATCAGTTCTCACGCTGCTTTCTTTAGTTATTTCAATTAGCTTGTTTGCACAAGGGGCTCCTAAAAAAAGTTCTGCAACACAAAATAAGGATAAAACAACTACGGAACCATCATTTAGTGATCACAAAAGCAATCCTCTAAACAATAAAAAAATAAATGTTAATACTATTACTGCACCTCCTAATGCAGATAAAAACAAAGAGATGAAGGAAAAAATAATTTACCAAACAACTAAATCTAAAGCTGTTACTTTAGAACCCAAATAATTTTCAATTTTCTTAGAAATACAAATTCAGGTACTATGATATAGTACCAATGACTCTAGTGTTTTTTACGACTTCTTTTTTTCTGCAAAAACGAAAAATCATTTTTTATTAGACTCACTATTTTTGCATAAATAATTAGATTTTTTGCTGAATATTAATAACTTTGTTTTAGATTAACACTGAACTACATATGAAAAAAAAACTACTCAAATCATTATCAGCAATTGGCTTAACATTGTTTTTAGCGATTGCATTACCAAAATATAGTAATGCACAGGATAATGTTGGTATCGGAACAACCGCTCCAGATGCAAGTGCAATATTAGAAATGTTATCTACAAATAAAGGAGTACTTGCACCCAGGATGAATACTGTGGGAATGAATGCAATTGTCGCTCCTGCAAATTCTTTGCTTATTTATAACACAGACTCTATG
>JAPLDC010000323.1 GCA_026391935.1 Bacteroidota bacterium
CGAACGATACCTACCCAACAGCGATGCACATTGCTGCTTACAAACAAGTTGTAGATATCACACTTCCTGGAATGGAAAAATTGAGAAATACTTTGTTGAAAAAATCTGATGACTTCAAGAGTATTGTAAAAACAGGTCGTACACATTTTATGGATGCTACACCATTAACACTCGGACAAGAGTTTGGTGGTTATGCACAACAAATAACAAATAGTATCCGTGCAGTAAAAAATGCATTGGAAGTGGTTCGTGAATTGGCATTAGGTGGCACAGCAGTAGGAACGGGATTAAATACTCCAAAAGGATATGATGTTTTAGTAGCTAAAAAAATTGCTGAACTAACAGGCTTACCTTTTATTACTGCACCAAACAAATTTGAAGCATTAGCAGCTCATGATGCGATGGTAGAATTATCGGGAGCATTAAAACGCTCTGCTGTTTCATTGATGAAAATTGCAAATGATGTTCGTATGTTAAGTTCCGGACCGCGTTGTGGGATCGGTGAAATTATTATTCCTGATAACGAACCGGGCTCTTCTATTATGCCGGGCAAAGTAAATCCAACTCAACCAGAAGCTTTAACAATGGTTTGTGCACAGGTAATGGGTAATGATGTTGCTGTTTCTATCGGTGGCTCAAATGGTCACTTTGAACTGAACGTTTTTAAACCTTTGATCGCAACAAATGTATTGCAGTCGGCACGGCTTATTGGTGATGCATGTGTATCTTTCAACGATAATTGTGCTGCAGGCATCGAACCAAATTTACCAATCTTGAAACAACACCTTGAAAATTCGTTGATGTTGGTAACTGCTTTAAATACGCATATCGGTTATGAAAAAGCTGCGAAAATTGCAAAAACAGCACACAAAGGAAATACGACTTTGCGTGAAGCTGCAATTGGATTAGGATATGTTACAAACGAGGAATTTGATGCTTGGGTGAAACCTGTTGATATGTGCGGTTCGTTAAAATAATGGTCAATATATCCCCTCTCTTTTGAGAGGGGATAATATTCGTTCTGCGTTTGATATTATTCTATAAATTTTATTGAATAAAATAAAAAATAAATCGAACGTCATTTTATGGAAGGAACAAATAAAGCATTTTCATAATTGAATAGTTTATACATTATGAATTTGCTTTACCTTTGCACACTGTGTTCATGAATATTAAATCATCCCTGAAAATATTTTATTTTTTTACATTTTGAAAAAACAACTTTCTGTATTTCTTTTTATTGCAATAAACTTTATTGTCTGCTCTATTTTTTCGCAAACAGATACTGTGATCAACGGCAAACACTACAAAATAATGGAAGAAAAAAAAGAAACAGCTATCATTAAAACAGATAAAAAGAAAAAAAATATTCCTCCGCTTGACAGCACTTTTGTAATCAACAATAAAAAATTATGCTATTATAATAATTGGCTGACAGCCGGTGCAGGATTGCAACAAAATCTGACTTATAAAAGATCCCTTGGCTTCACCGGCGGACTCGATTTCAATTTCCATATCAAACAACATTATTTTCAGTTAGGGGCGAATCTTTCGGGTGAAAGCTTCGGCTTTTACAACAACTACGAATTTCATTTAGGATATGGAAAAAGATATGAAGATAAAGATATTCATCTGGCAGGGTTTGCAGGCATTTCCTACTCTACCGGTTACGCGAAAGTCGGAGATACAGTTTATACAAGGCCGTTTAGCTTACCTGGTCTTTATGCGCAAGTAGAAGTAATCAAAAAAATAACGTACGATGTTGGTGCAGGAGCAGCATTTTTTGTGGACTGGAATCAGGAACAAGCAATCCTTGGTGCAAGATTCATCGTGTATTTTTCAGGAGCATACAAAGGAAAAAAATACGCTACCGGAAAAAGTATAGATTAAATAAATTTATCACCCTTTTGAATTTTTACATCATTTACAAAAGTTCTTATTTGTTGCTCATCTTCCTTTTTACAGATCAACAATATCTCATCAGATTCAACAACAATATAATCTTCTAGCCCCTGCATCACCACCAATTTATTTTTTGATACATTAACAATGCAATTTTTAGAATCGTAGATCATTACGTTTTTTCCAACAACTGCATTTTTATTGGTATCGTGTTTAATATGATCGTACAATGAACCCCATGTTCCAAGATCACTCCAGCCAATTATGGAGGAACGGACATATACATTTTCTGCCTTTTCCATGATGGCATAATCAATTGAAATGTTTTTACAGCTGGAATATGCCTTTACTATAAATTCTGCTTCTTTCGGAGTATTATATGCACTATTTCCTTCTTTAAAAATTGTATCAAGATCGGGAGAATGTTTTTCAAACGCAGCTATTGCACTTTTTACACTCCAAATAAAAATACCGGAGTTCCAGAGAAAATCACCACTCTTCAAAAAGAATTTTGCCATTTCCAGATCCGGTTTCTCAGTAAATGTTTTTACCTTTTTTATCCGAATGTCATTTTCCTTTGCTTCTGATTCAACATATTGAATATAGCCATAACCTGTATCAGGACGACTAGGGCGAATACCTAAAGTTACCAGACAATCTTCTGAAGCTGCTTTTAAAAAACAAGCTTTAATAGCTTTTACAAACGTATCTTCTTTAATTATTAAATGATCGGAAGGAGCAATTACGGTAAGCGCATCCGGATTTAATTGTGCGATCTTATAAACAGCATACGCAACACATGGTGCTGTATTTTTTCGTGAAGGTTCACTCAAAATATTTCCAGGAGCAATCCCTTTTATTTGTTCTTTTACCAAACCAACATAAGCATCGTTGGTAACGATAAAAATATTTTCAATCGGACAAAGTTTTAGAAAACGGTCATAGGTCTCTTGTAAAAGCGTTCTGCCTGTCCCTAAAATATCCATGAACTGTTTCGGATGAGCTGTTCTGCTCATCGGCCAAAAACGGCTTCCTACGCCACCTGCCATTATCACACAATAATTATTCTTCACCTATTTACCAATTATAAATTAATACATATTACAAATTTCCGGCTAATAACTAATATTTTAAAAATATAAGGATAAAAAAATTGTACTATTATTTGATACATAGCCTCAATTTTTTCAAACCCAGTCCTTAGTTCGCTGGAACCTATTTTAATTTACTTAATGCACTTCTTAAACTTCCGATCATATCGCCTATCTCCTCAACCTTACAC
>JAPLDC010000203.1 GCA_026391935.1 Bacteroidota bacterium
TAGATAATCCTGCAAATAAATCGGGACGAAAAAATTTCCCTAGCTTCCCCATTTTCAATAGTTTTAAGGAATCCTACGCCTTTTATGACAAAAAATCAATTCAAAACGGGAGATATCAAAAGAAGAATTTCTATTTTAAGTTAGAACCTTTTACAATAGATAGTTTGGACAACTTTTCAAATGAAGGATTGACATTTAAAGGAAATATGGAAACAGCCGGCATCTTCCCGACTTTCAAAGAATCATTAACGCTGCAACCTGATTATTCTTTGGGATTTGTTACACAGTCACCAGCTGCAGGATATTCCATGTATGGAGGAAAAGGAACTTATAATGCGACAATAAAATTAAGCAACAAAGGATTGCACGGTGATGGCACTTTAAAATATGTTACCTCTATTACAAAATCCAATGACTTCTTATTTTTCCCTGACTCAACTAGATGTATGGCTCAAGTATACGATGTAACTGAGCAAAAAATAAAACCCGAATTTCCACAACTGCATGGCGAAGACGTTAAAATACTCTGGCTACCAAATAAAGATGTGATGTACGCATGGAATAATAAAGAGAAAAAATTCATTGATTACAATGGGCAAGCTCAATTTACGGGCCGTTTATCGATGACACCGAAGCAACTTTTCGGAAGTGGTACTGCTGATTTTTCAAATGCAAAATTAGATGCGAAACAAATTAAATTTAAATTCAACTCATTTGATTCTGACACAGCAAACTTTAGTTTAAAGGCTCTAGATATAGCTTCATTAGCCTTTAAAACTGATAACGTAAATTCTCATATCGACTTTGATAAACGAATGGGGGAGTTTGTCTCTAACGGAAAAGGTTCTGTTGTTGAGTTTCCTGTTAATAAATATATCTGTTTTATGGATAATTTTAAATGGTATATGGATGACAGCCAAATTGAATTAGGAGCCAGTAAAAATGCTGTTAAGAAAGCAGCGAATGAGGATTTAGACCTGGTCGGACCCGAATTTATTTCTATACATCCAAGCCAAGACTCCCTTCGTTTTCAATCTCCTTCAGCGAAATACGATTTAAAAAAATATGTAATAACTGCAAAAGAAGTGAAATATATTAATGTTGCTGATGCTCGGATTTACCCTGACAAAGGAGATGTATTTATTGACAAGGATGCCGTAATCAGAACATTTACAAATGCTAAAATTATTGCCAACTCGATCACTAAATATCATAATTTATATAATTGTACTGTAAATGTCTTTGCAAGAAAAAATTATGTAGGTTCCGGATTCTATGATTATATAGACGAGATCAAAACAAAACAAACATTCTATTTCAGCAACATTAGTGTTGATACTACTTTTCAAACTTTTGCTGAAACAACTATTCCCGACTCATCGAAATTCAGATTGAGTCCGAATTTCGAATATAAAGGAAAAGTCAAACTAAAAGCAACGGCAAATTATCTTGTGTTTGATGGTGCAGCACGTATTTCTCATGATTGTGCAGCCATTCCAAAAACATGGTTCAAGTTTGAATCAGAGATCAATCCTAATAATATTTATATCCCTATCGCAAAAGACCCTGTTGATATAACCGGAAAACCAATAGCAGCATCTTTCATGGTTACCACCGATTCGACTCATTTTTATTCTGCTTTTCTTTCTCCAAAGGAATCAAACAATGACCCTTTTGTTTTGCCAGCTGACGGATTTTTATTTTTCGATAAAAGCTCAAGAGAATACAGAATTTCAAATAAAGAAAAATTAGTTGAACGTTCTTTGCCAGGAAATTACCTCAGTTTGAATACTGCACAATGTAAAGTTTATGGAGAAGGGAAAATAAATTTAGGTGGTGATTTTGGTCAAGTAAAGATAGAATCTTTTGGAGGTGGACTGCATTTATTGATTCCCGATTCCACTTTTTTTGATATGCTCATGTCTATAGATTTCTTTTTCGATGACGGTGCAATTGATAAAATGGCAGATGCTATTGTTTCCAATGCAGATTTAAAACCAACAGATTTCACTCGCCCGATATTTGAAAAAGGAATGAGGGAAATGTTAGGAAAGGAAGAGGCTGATAAATTGATTTCACAATTAAATCTTTATGGCTCATTTAAAAAATTCCCTGATGAGCTAAAGAAAACATTGGTTCTTACTGACCTTAAAATGAAATGGAACAAGGAAACACGCTCTTATACATCTTATGGAAAAATTGGAATTGGAAACATCAATAAAGTACAAACAAATAAATTTGTGGATGGCAGAATTGAGATTATTAAAAAACGTGGAGGCGATATTTTAAATATTTATGGTGCAATGCTAGCGGTTTCTTCAAATGAAGCTTTCAATACAATAATTAAAGAATTAAAACCTGAGAAAAGACAAAAAGATGGTGACAAAGAAAAAAAGGAACCGAATTATAATTATAATTTAACAACTGCAACAAAAGTGAAATTATTCTTACGTAAAACTCAAAGCGCAGAAGAGCAGTGATAAATTCAACAAATATCCTTTTACTCTTTGGAGCGTATCTCCTGGGCTCAATTCCATCAGCAGTTTGGATCGGAAAATTTTTCTACAAAATCGATGTAAGGGAGTACGGAAGTGGTAACGCAGGTGCTACCAATACCTTTAGAGTGCTTGGAAAAAAAGCAGGAATTCCTGTAATGCTGATCGATGTCCTTAAGGGATTTGCTGCAGTGTCATTAGCTCATTTTAGTAATTATGACCCAACAAGACCCTATCAGTTTAATCAGTTCATTAATCTTGAATTAGTTCTAGGTATTGCTTCTTTAGTAGGGCATATTTTTCCAATATTCGCATCATTCAGAGGAGGTAAAGGGATTGCAACATTGCTAGGTATTGTTTTTGGAGTTCATCCCTATGGTGCATTTATTTGCATGGGGATTTTTATTATTGTTTTACTAGTATCCAACTATGTTTCTTTAAGTTCAATTATTTCAGCAATCTGTTTTCCACTTTTAATGATTTTTGTATTTAAAACCACTGTTCCTTCATTGATTATTTTTTCCATCCTTATTGCAATTATGGTTCTCATCACACACCAAAAGAATATCGAACGATTGATTCGGAAAGAGGAGTCAAAAGCAAAGTTGCTTAAGAAAAAGAAAAAAGTTGAAACGATTCAAGAAGTAGAAGCGGAGTAATAAAATAATTAATAAATAATTTCGTTTCAACTTCAATGAAAAGTAAATCAAAGCCATTCTTATTCCTGATTTTTTCACTAATTTCAATTTATTTATTTCCTCAAATTCCCCTTGCTCAAAACTTAACTACAATTTCAGGAAAAGCATATGATAAAGAGAATAAAAACCTCCCTTTGCCTAAGCTTATGATCATAAACAAACGCACAAATCAAGGTTTTTTTGCAGATGCTGAAAGCAAATTTTCTATTTCAATACTCCCTTCAGATACCTTACTATTTTCATCTATCGGGTTTAAAGTAAAGTCTTATTGTTTTAAAGATTCAATTTCAAAAAATCATTTGTACGTTGAAGTCGGGCTACAAAAACTGCAATTTGATTTAAAAGAAGTTAGTGTGTTTGCAAATCGTAACTTAAACGAGATACAAAAGGATATTGACAAACTCGGAGTAAAAAACACCTATTCAGTGGAGGGTATCAATGCTATTGAAAGTCCTATCACTGCACTATATGAACGATTCAGTAAATTTGGAAAATCAAAACGTAAAGTAGCAGAATGGGAAAACGAAGATCTGAAACGCGATGTTCTAAAAGATCTTTTCCGTTTGTATGTACAAAATGAAATTATTGATCTGAAGGATGAAGAGTTTGATTCGTTTATTAAATATTTAAATTTGAGTGACGAATTTATTCAACAGTCCACACAATTTGAACTCGTAATGGCTGTGAAAGGAAAATACGAAAGCTATAAATATCGGTGGAAATAAAAACATTGATGAATATCACATCCTGAATTGATAATAATCACAAAATATTATCATAAAAAAAAATAGTTTTGAGAAAAAACAAATCATGGAAAATAAAGTAAATAACAGGATACATGAGATAGTAGATAATTGGATGCAGAAGTTGGACCATTTTCAGTTGGAACTATCGCTTGGTAAGATGGAAGTAAAAGATGAGTATGCAGAACAAAAAAAGATACTTCACGATTATTTACATAAGTACATCCAATCTGCCGATCATTTTAAAGATTATAGTAAAGAGAAAGCTAGGTCTATTAAGAATTCTCTGAATGAATTAAAAAAAGAATTTCTTAAGGAAGAGGAAACAACCGAGCTTACTATTAAAGAGCATAAAAAATCAGTGGGTATAGCGCTAAAAAAAATAGGGACAACATAAAAATAAGCAAAGAATTCTCTCTTTTTGAAAACTATTTTAATCGTCTGTTGGTTTCTCTTTCAGTGTCTCTTTTTTTGATGTCAGCACGTTTATCAAACAGTTTTTTCCCTTTAGCTAATGAAATTTCAAGTTTGGCGAATCCTTTTTCATTGATGAATAATCTCAATGTTACAACCGTTAATCCCTGATCTTTTAATTTCCCTTGAAGTTTATTTAATTCCTGTCTATTTAAAAGTAATTTACGGTCTCGCTTTTCCAGAACGTTATTATAAGTTCCATTGAAATAAGGAGAAACATTCATATTGCGGATAAACAATTCTTCTTTCAGAAACACACAAAAAGCATCACTAATATTTGCCTTTCCTTCTCGTATTGATTTTATTTCAGTCCCAGTAAGCTGAATACCTGCAATATATTTATCAAT
>JAPLDC010000150.1 GCA_026391935.1 Bacteroidota bacterium
AGTTCAAAAAAAGAACTTCTGTTTTATAAGTTGCTTTTAAATAGGTAGAAAATTCTTCGAGTCTTTCTTTTCTTCGACCAGTAATAATTAAATTGTATCCATTTTTGGCAAATACTTCCGCAGTAGCTTTGCCTATTCCTGCTGTTGCGCCTGTAATAAATGCGATCATTTTGTTCATTCGTTTAATAATAGATTTGTTTATTTGTATGCTATATTTATGCTGATTGAATAAATAATCTGCAGTTTGCATCTCTTACAAATATACGATTTACATTGTTTTATTGGAGCAAAAAAAGCCCCGATATAATTCGGGGCATTTAAATTTTTGTTTAAAATTAAACATTGAGCTTACTATGGCTGCGACTGTATAGGAAGTATACACAAAGCCCAATCGATAACCAGATAGAAAACCAAATCCAATTGGATCCGGCCATTCCTGTTAGTAAATAACAGCAGGATGTTAATCCTAATACAGGTATCAATGAAAGACTTTTAAGAAAAGAAAGAACAGTCATAACAATACATAACACAAAGAAACCAACATAGGGATATTCGTATTTGCATTCTCTGATGTAATATGAAATTGACTTGTAATAAATTCAGGAACGAAATAAAGTATCAATGAAAGTGCTGTTATTGTTATCAAAGGGAAAATATATTTTGAATTAATGTAAGGCAATCTGAACTTTCCTTTTGTAGCTTCAGTATAATCTTCATTCTTCTGAGGAGGAAGCATTAGCACACCACCACAAACCAATACGAATGCAAAAAGAGTTCCGATACTTGTAAAGTCGAGCACAAAATTCTCATCGGTAAAAAACAAAGGAACCCCTACAACTATTCCTGTAATTATGGTTGCAAATCCAGGTGTTTTATATTTTGGGTGAATTGCTGAAAAACGTTTTGGTAATAATCCATCACGGCTCATGCTCATCCAGATGCGAGGTTGTCCCATTTGAAAAACAAGTAAAACACTTGTCATTGCCACCACAGCCGCAATGGAAACAATGAACAGCATCCATTTAACACCTTTCAATTTGAATATTTCTGCCAATGGATCGCTAACTCCTAATGCAGAATAGGTAACCATTCCTGTGAGGACCAATGCAAGAATAATATATACGATGGTACAAATAATAAGCGAATACATCATACCTCTTGGAAGATCGCGCTGCGGATTTTTACTTTCTTCAGCCAAAGTTGATACTGCATCAAATCCAATGTATGCAAAGAAAACAGCAGAAACGCCTCCCATAACTCCTCCGAATCCATTTGGCATAAATGGTGTCCAGTTTTTTATATCGATGTAAAAACATCCGACTATGATCACGAGTACAATTACAATTAATTTTATCATTACCATAATATTGCTGAAATTGCGCGACTCTTTTGTTCCCTTATAAACTAACCAGGTTATAAAAACATTTACCATCACTGCCGGTAGGTCGAAAATTATTCTCAATCAACCTATCTGAGGAGCCATACTCCATGCTAAAAACCCTTCTCCTGCTTTATTTTCAACAAATGCTTGGTGTGCTGCTTTGTAGTTGATGGTAAGCCATTCAGGAAGGTGTACCCCAAATCCGTCAAGTAAATTAGTGAAATATCCACTCCATGAAAATGCGATATATATATTTCCGATAGAATATTCCATTAATAAAGCCCAGCCAATTATCCATGCGAATAATTCTCCGAATGATACATAAGCATATGTATATGCGCTTCCTGAAACAGGCACACGCGCAGCAAATTCTGCATAACACAATGCTGTAAAACCACACGCTATCGCACAAATTATATACAATAAAATTACTCCAGGACCACCTGAATAGCATGCATTGCCAATTGCACTGAATGTCCCTCCGCCAATGATAGCTGCGATTCCAAAAAATGTTAGATCTTTTACAGTTAAAACTTTATGAAGTCCATGACTTTCTCCATCGCCTCCTTCTTGTAAAATTACATTTGCTGATTTCTTGCGGAATAAACTGTTGAAATTCATAGTTGACTTTTTAGATAAGTAGGCAAATTTAGAAAATTTATTGAATGAGCACTTTTTTCAAAAATGGAAAGCGTTTTAACAGTTTGATTTTATCAAATATGAATAGAAAAGTGATCAATAAAAAGGGTAAGGTAGGTGCTTTATACCTTGCTATTGCACCTAAAACAGGGGTTGTTTCTCCGATTATTAAAAATTGGATCATGACAAACGAAAAGCAGAATAAAACAGATTGCCATTTTATTTCTTTTAATGGTTTTATAAAAACGAGGCAAATAATAATAATTATTATTATAAGTATGTTTTCTAATCCCGCCATGAGCATCATTGGTGACCTTAATTCCCAAAAATAAGGGCGTAATAATGTATTTGTAAAAGCTTGTGGACTGTTTTTTATAAATGAATTTAGTGTTGGTTCTAGCGGATTAATTTTAATGATGCTTCCAGCTGTGGGAATTGTTTTGTTATATGCATCTTGCAAATTTCCTGTAGCTAATTGATTAAATTCTAGTTGCTTTTGAGATAATGTTACCAAAGGATTTTGGATAAAAGTGAAGTTGTCAATGTTTAAACCAATGATACTTATGGCTGTGAACGTAATTACAAATTTTAAAAACACGTTTGAATTATTGCGATTTGCCCAGATCATAAAAAGTAAACTCGGACAAATTGCTAACCAGACATAAAATTTTGAAAGAGCAAGTAGCAGGCCAGATACAAGGCAAATGAATATCGCTTTTAGAGTAAATAATTTATTGGTGTAATAGATCAATAATCCCAGTGCGAAAAATATCAAACCCTCTTTTAATACTCCTGAACCCCAGAAAAGCACAGAAGGCAAAAGGAATATTGAAAAACATAATTCCCGTTTTTTGTCTTGTAAAAAAGGAATAAATGTTTTGTAGATAGCTGTTAATCCGATGAGAGAAACAAAACAAATAACAACGGTGTGCACATTGTAATAACCGAAAGAGAAAAAGCGAACTAAACAATTGAAACGGATAATGGTATGACTATCGTTGTAGATGCTGCTGTCAATTTTTCGAGCCCAATAATGCATTTTTAAGTAATATTGATCAAATTCCGGAGTGTTGTTTCCTATGCCTGTTAGCATTTTTAAAAAGTGGACAGGATTTCTTCTTAAGGTGCTGAATAGTATTTCGCTATCATCAAAATATTTATAAATATCCGATGTGGAACGATCTG
>JAPLDC010000200.1 GCA_026391935.1 Bacteroidota bacterium
TATAAATTAGACAGCGAGCATTCTGCCATCATTCGATTTTATGAAGATGGAACAGTTTTGGCTTCTACCTCAGTAAATGATTACTTTGATGTATTCACTTGGTTTCATAAAGAAAACAAAGAACTCGTTCTCAAAGGAAAATATAAGATAACTAATTGTTCCATTAAGTTTGAAGTTAGCGGCATGACCGGTAAACAAAAATATAAAGGCACCATATCAGAAAATACCATCGAAATGAAACTTACGGATGGAGAAAGTAAAAAAACAGTGAACAGGATCTACACTTTTTTTGTATTATAATAATATTTCAATTCAGAAGAGCTAATTGCCAGAGTTTTTTATATAATCAAAAAATTGATTCTTTTGGTGAACCTATTCCTTAAGAAAACGGTTAGATCTGGCGCCTACTATTGACAAAAAAATAATATTCATTCGTAACGTTGTTGCGAAAAAATATTAACAATAATAAAATAATTGATGAGCATTCATTCAAAAAAATCTTTATCTGAAGTCAATTCAAGCATCGACACTCTGAACAAATCGGGGTTTTGGAAAAAGCTTTTCGCCTTCATGGGACCGGCATATCTAATAAGTGTTGGATATATGGATCCCGGTAACTGGGCGACTGATATTGCCGGAGGAAGCCAGTTTGGGTATAAGTTACTGTGGGTCCTGGTTATGAGTAATTTAATGGCTTTGTTGTTGCAAAGTTTAAGTGCAAAACTCGGATTGGTAAGAGGATTAGACCTTGCACAAGCATCTCGTCAATCTTATCCTCCTGTTGTAAATTTTTGTAATTGGCTTTTGGCTGAGATAGCTATAGCTGCTTGTGACCTAGCCGAAGTTATTGGAATGGCAATTGGGTTACAATTACTATTTCATCTTCCATTATTGGCAGGCGTATCTATAAGTGTCTTGGACACAATTGTTTTACTTGTTTTACAGCGCTTTGGTATGCGAAAAATGGAAGCTTTTATTATAGCTCTTGTTGCCACTATAGGTGCAGCTTTTATTGTGGAATTAATTTTTGCAAAGCCAAACGGGATTGAATTAGTAAAAGGTTTTATTCCAACAATGCCAAATAAGACAGCACTTTATATTGCAATAGGTATAATTGGTGCGACTGTTATGCCACACAATTTATATTTACATTCCTCCTTGGTTCAGACAAGAAAAATTGATCGGACATTTGAAGGTATTAAAGAAGCAATAAAATATAATTTCATTGATACTTTTATTGCATTGAACATGGCCTTGTTTGTAAACGCTGCAATATTGATACTAGCAGCTGCAGCATTTTTTTCGACTGGACATAATGAAGTTTCTCAAATTCAGGATGCACATCATTTATTAATCGATATTTTTGGGAACGCAGCTCCTGCTCTATTTGCTATTGCTTTAATAGCTGCTGGGCAAAGTTCCACTTTAACAGGAACTTTATCAGGGCAGATTGTTATGGAAGGTTATTTGAATTTAAGGATCCAGCCATGGCTTAGAAGATTGATTACTCGTTTAATTGCGATTATACCAGCATTCTTGGTGATATTGTTTTTAGGTGAAGGAGCTACTGGTGAATTATTGATTTTAAGTCAGGTGATATTAAGTTTACAGCTTGGATTTGCTGTTATTCCTTTGATTCATCTTACTAGCAATAAAAAACAAATGGGCGAATTTGCGAATAAGTTATTGGTTAATATACTAGCCTGGCTTGTTGCAATAGTTATTGTTGTTTTGAATGTAAAACTGGTAATTGAATCGGTAAGTGGATGGATTGCAAAAGCTGATAACCCTATTACTTATTATTTTACTCTTGT
>JAPLDC010000326.1 GCA_026391935.1 Bacteroidota bacterium
ACCGAAGGTTATGTTATCAGAAATGTTTGCTGTACGCAATGCTTATTCTGCAAAAGCGGATAAATATGTACGTATGCACGGCTTGATTAATTTTGGTCCGGGTGGTGCATTTCACGATGTAGCCTATGTAATAAAGAATTATGGTATTGTTCCTCAATCTGCATATACTGGTTTTGCGAATGGTGAAAAAAGTCAGAAAGATGTGAATGACAATGAAATGGATGCGATTTTAAAAGCGGAAGTGGATGTAGTTGTAAAGGAAAATAAAATATCTACAGGTTGGTCAAAAACTGTGAATTCAACGTTGGATGCCTACTTAGGAAAAGTTCCTGAAAATTTTGATTATATGGGTAAACAATATACTCCAAAATCATTTGCTGATTATTTAGGGTTGAACATGGACAATTACATTGAGTTAACATCATTCTCACATCATCCGTTCTACACAAAATTTGCCTTGGAGGTGCAGGATAATTGGGCTTGGGATCAGGTGTATAATGTGAAAGTTGACGAAATGATCGATGTTATTGATAATGCGATCATGAATGGATATACTGTAGCTTGGGGTGCTGATGTTAGTGAAAAAGGTTTCTCATTTAAAAACGGTGTTGCGATTGTTCCGGATCTTGATTGGAATGATGTGAAAAAGGAAAAAATAGATTCTGTAATTTTGAACCCGGGAAAACAAAAAGTGATCACTCAGGAATTACGTCAGGATGCATTTAATAATTATGAAACACAGGATGATCATGGAATGCATATTGTTGGCATTGTAAAAGATCAAAATGGAACAAAATATTATATCGTAAAAAATTCATGGGGAACTGCGAATAACGATTGCGATGGGTATTTTTACGCTTCTGAATCATTTGTAAAATACAAAACCACTGATATCATGCTTCATAAAGATGGTTTGAAAAAAGATATCGCGAAGAAATTAGGTCTCTAGGAACTAGTTCAAAGTTTAAAGTTAAAAAGTTCAAAGCCGATTATGGTTTTGAACTTTTTTTATGAAAGGGTTATAATTTTAAACTTTGAATTATGAACTTCTAATCTTGAAACTACTTTACAATTTTTCCATTTTCAAATGCAACAATGAATGCGCCTTGAAAACCTTTGTCCAACATTTCTTTTTTGCGTTTTACGGCATCTTCATAAGTAGAAAAATTACCGCTGAAATATTTTGTAATACCATTGTCTAAAACGAAGGTTGAAATTTCTGGTACACCCTCAATTTTTGGCTTTGCAGCATACGCTCCAATTTGCACTTTATATATTTTTCCTGATGAGCTTGGTAAAGCACTGGTAGGGACTTTTGTAAATGTAGCAGGTGTACTTGCTTTTGGAGTAGTTTCTTTTTGAACTGGAGGCGTTGTTTTTACAGGTGTTGTAGCTACCACTGGAGTTGTTGTAACAGGTGTTGTTTTTACAGGAGGCGTTGAGGCACTCGTAAGTGGAGGATTGCTCGGTATTTCTTTTTTTACAGGTGCTGTAGCTGTCCCTATCATAATATTTACAACTGGTAAATCAAAGACCTTACGTTCATTATTGTTGATGTATGAAATCTTTCCGGACAATGTTTTTAGACCCGATACGCCTCCTTGAACTGTCACTTTATAACTTATTACGAAAATATCTTCTGATGGTGGCGAGATCCAAACAATTTTTGCTCCTCCATCAGCAAAAGAAAAGGTTCCGCCTTTGCTCTCAATTTCAGCAGCAGTAAAGCCTTCCGGGATTTCTTGAAAAAATTTCATAAAGCCGTTTACTTTTGATCTGTTTACAGTTGTTTCAACAGTGAATTCCGTGCCCGGCATTGCACTTGTCGGAAACT
This sequence comes from Bacteroidota bacterium, assembly GCA_026391935.1. Lineage (GTDB taxonomy): Bacteria > Bacteroidota > Bacteroidia > 2-12-FULL-35-15 > 2-12-FULL-35-15 > 2-12-FULL-35-15. Next base: position 1,835 of record JAPLDC010000326.1, read on the forward strand.
TTTGAGTTGCAGTAATATCTTGAGCAAACAATCCAGATGTTAACAGAAAAAGTGGAATAAGGATGTATTTATACATGATAGGATGAAGTTTTTGGTTCGCAAATTTAATAAAAATCCTTAATTTGCATGGATTATTATCCTGTGATTTGATGTTAAAAGCCTATAAATCATGAATTTTCACTTTTTTTCATGAAAATAGTTAGAATAAGGACTTTAATTTGGCTTATATGAATATTAATAAGATCTCTTGAAAATAAATGTCAAAAAAGTCAGAAATAGAAATTCAATATGAATCGGAAGTTGCAACGGAAACGATGGTTGCGGAAGAAGGACAAACCATAGTGCATTGTGTTTGCGGAAATGATGCATTTTATAGAATCTGGCCATCAACATTTTTGATCGAACATGGAACGGGCAAAAGAGCTAAACTTTTAACCGCTTATAATGTTAGTTTTTACCCACAATGGACGCCAAAAAGTATAGGGCAAAAATTCACGTTGATATTTGAAGGTTTAAGTAAAACCTGTATTGTTTTTGATCTGAAAGAAATTATTCCAGAAGCTGGAGGATTTGAAGTGGCAGCAATTGTCAGAAATAATTTTGATGTATATACAGTCGCAATTGATTAATCATAAAATAATTCCAATTGTCCATTATTTCCTTTAACTACTTTTTTATTTGTTTCCCCAAAATTAGAAAGTGAAATTCCCAAAAGTCTAATTTTTTTATTTTGAATATCGGTTTTTACAAGCAAATCTTTTACGGTATTTATGATTGTTTCTAGGTCGCCAATTGCTTTATTAAAAGAGTGGTTGCGTGTGATCTGTTGGAAATTATGATATTTTATTTTTAAAGTAACGGTTCTTCCTTTTAAATTATATTTCTGTAATCGTGTAACAACAACTTCCGCAATTTTATCCAACTCTTCATTCATCGATTCTACTGTTGTTAAGTCTTCCGCAAATGTATCTTCCGCACCCATCGATTTTGTTTCTCGGTGTGGCTGAACTGCTCTGTTATCAATACCTCTTACAATTTTATAATAAAATCTTCCTGCTTTTCCATTGTAGTGTATCATTTCTTCTTCGCTCATTTTTTTTAGATCAGTGCCTTTGTGAATTCCCATTCCTTTCATTTTATCGGCTGTCACTTTACCTACACCAAAGAATTTTTCTACTGGAAGTTTTTCCATAAATTCTTCAATTTTTTCTGGAGCAATAAACGTTAGCCCATCCGGTTTATTCATATCTGATGCTATCTTGGCAACAAATTTACCGGAGGAAACTCCGGCAGAAGCCGTTAAATTTAATTCTTCTTTGATCGCTAACTTTATTTGTTTGGCAATTTCAATAGCTGAGGAGATATTCTTTTTGTTTTCAGTGACATCCAAAAAAGCTTCATCTAAAGATAGTGGTTCTATTAAATCGGTATACCGATGAAAGATCTCTCGTATTTTTTTTGAGGCTTCTTTATACGCAGCAAATCGAGGGTAAACAAAAATTACATCCGGACACAGTTGTTGTGCTTTTTTTGAAGGCATGGCAGAACGAATACCAAATTTTCTGGCTTCATAGCTGGCTGTGGCAACTACTCCGCCGCGGCCTTCCGGTTTTCCTCCAACCACAATTGGTTTGCCAACATACTCCGGGAAATCCCGTTGTTCGACGGATGCATAAAATGCATCCATATCAATGTGAATTATTTTTCGTTGGTTGGACATTAATTTTAGTACTCATCAAAATTTTCACACATCCCTGCCCCTCTCAAGAGGGGAATTGCTTCGTCACATTTATTTTTTATAAAATGTATATTTTATTGTTCTTAAAATTGTGTGATTAATCATTGTTTAAAAAATAATGTACTCCCTCTAGAGAGGGGTTAGGGGTGGAACCTACACCCTTATTCCAATAATCAATACATCATCCACCTGCTCATTTTCGCCTTTCCAATTTATAAATGCTTGAAAAATAATCTTTTCCTGTTCAGGCATTGTTTGATTATTTATTGAAATCAATAATTCTTGAAAACGATTTGTTTTAAACTTTTTATTATTCATACCACCAAACTGATCAACATATCCATCACTGAAAATGTAAAAACAATCTCCCTTTTTTAATTGAATTGTATGATTAACCGGAGGTTCAACTTTGCCGTCTTCCATACTGCCAACAGTTAGTTTGGATCCTTTAATGACATTCAGTTGCCCTTCAGAAGATACTATAAAAACCGGATTGTTTGCTCCTGCATATTCCAATATATTTGTTGTCTTGTCAAACGTACATAAGGCCATATCCATTCCATCTCTGATATCACTTCCTTTATCTTGATGCAATATTTTTTTGATGATAGTATTCATACTTTCAAGCACTTTTGCCGGCTGAATTATACCTAATTCATTCACTGTTTGATTAATAGCATTATGACCTACGATACTGAGTAATGCGCCTGGAACACCATGGCCTGTGCAATCAACAGCCGCAACCATTATTTTATTATCATGGTGAGACACCCAATAAAAATCTCCACTTACAATGTCTTTCGGTTGGTAGATAATAAAATGTTCTGATAAAATATTATTTATAAGATCTTTTGGAGGAAGAATTACTGCTTGCAAACGTTTTGCATAATTGATACTATCAGTGATGTTCTTGTTTTTTTCTTCTATTATTTCGTTTTGTGCTTTTAGTATTTTATTATTTTTTCTATTTGTTCTCAATAACTTTATTGCAATAAGTGCAATGAGTATAATGAGCCCCGTTACAACAAAATACATATTTCTGTGGGCTTGTTTGTAGCAAACTATGCTGTCGTTTCCAGACCCCGAGAGGATATCCCATGGTGTATGATGATGTTCTTTTGCAGCCACTGAATCACTTAGAAAACTCTGTCCAAAATTTTCAGCAGAAATAACTAATAAAAAAAGCAAAAAAGTAATTGATTTATAGTTAAATAATTTCATCCTTTAAATGTTTTGTATTTAAAGATAATACAAATAGATCTTTTAAAAATAATAGTTTTTAAAATGCTAAAATTCTTAGCTGTAATAATTTTTGGTTGAGCTTAATTTTGTAAAATGGGTAAGAATGAAGAGAATCAAAATTATTTTAAAGGTAGAGGTGCGCAAGTCAATACTGATAGTCCTTTTTTTAAAAAAAAATACATTTCTGCACATGATGAAGGATTGGATGAGCCATTATTGAGTGATGCAATAACGCAAATTTTTATAGAAACCCCCAAGAAAATTATCAATCCTGTAAAGAGTCCCGATATTCCGGGAATGTATTCTATGAATCCTTATCAAGGTTGTGAGCATGGTTGCATTTATTGTTATGCGCGAAACACCCATGAATATTGGGGTTTTAGTGCGGGATTGGATTTTGAACGAAAAATTATTGCCAAGCCCAACGCTCCGCAATTAATGGAAAAACAATTCATGAATAAAAACTGGATG
>JAPLDC010000159.1 GCA_026391935.1 Bacteroidota bacterium
TTAACCTCGGCAGCCCTTTTCAGCCCCTGTGAATATCCACTGCATTTTTTTTTCCACATAAGCAGATCAATGCACAATTGAAAATTTTCGCATTCATTCGCTATAACCTCTGTTTTTGAAATCAGCTTCAGGCATTCAGAATATAGCCCTTTGTGGAATAATATTTCGATTGAGATCAAGGCTTCCTTGATTACGAGGTTGTAAGTCTTCGCGTTGTGGAAATCGTTGAGGCATTTCAAAATCAGTTGATAGAGGTAGTTCTTGTCAGCCGAGATAAAATCTGCATTGACTCCCGATTTTTTTAAATTCAAAACATACGCCTTATCATCTTCCGTATCTGATCTATCCAGTTGATCAAACAACAAGACATATTTATTTTGAGAACCTATCGTATGCCGTTCAGAGAATATCTTAAAATATCTCTTCTCGGACATAGTCAAACTCTTAATTAGTACAAAAGCATTGCTGTTTTTTTTCATTTATTATCTATCAGACTTCCTAAAAGTATATAATTTTTACTAAAACACAAATTTTCAATGATTATTTTTATAATTTGATAAATCATTGAATTCAATTGCTTGATAATGATTTTATCATTTAATAATTTCCAGATACAAACAATTATGAATATGCTCAATTTAACTCAAGAACATTTAAAAATAAAGATTATAAAGCGAATCGTTAGAAACTCAGAAGTTTTTTCGGTTTCAGAATTAATGAAAAAAAATGTGGACGAATTAGAAAAAATTCAAGATAGAGGGCTTATTGTTTTAAGATTAAAATTGAAATTTAGAAATAGAAATCGCATTAAATGAATATCAGACTTACTAAAATTAATTTATATTAAATTTTTTTTAAGAATTGACAGCTTAACTTTATAGTAACAAAAAAATATTGTTCAATTAATAAAATCAAAAATGAATAATTTAAAATTTGCTAAGAGAACTACCATTTCGTGTTTGGCAGGGTTGATGTTTTTAAGTTCAACAGCACAGATTACAATCAACAATACCTTGTATACTACAAGTCAGCTAGTAAATGGTATTCTTGTGCCTACTGGAAGTGGGACAACGGTTTCTTCTGTTAATTTCCGAGGTGTATACGGAGTAAGCTCCAAATACCAAGTAGGTTATTTTACAACAGCAGGACCTACCTTAACTTCTTTAGGATTCTCTAGTGGTATATATCTTACTACAGGCAATACCTCAACTGTGCCATTAACATTGGGTACAAATCCAGGATCTGTAGCACAGATGAGTACGGGATATACTTCAGGAACAGCAGGAGAGATACGCTCCAGTAATCCTCTTGCAGGTCAGGATGCTGACGCTCAGATATTGATATCTCCTTATAATTATTACAATGCCGCAATTCTCGAATTTGACTTTGTGCCCGTAACAACAAACGTATCTTTTAGATACACTTTTGCTTCCGAAGAATACAATGATGAAAGTGGAAGTGCTTTTGCCATCAATTACAACTGTTCTGCCTATAATGATAAATTTGCTTTCTTAATTAGTGGACCTGGTATTTCTGGCGGACAAGGTTATATAAGTTATGCAAAAAATATAGCACGACTTGCAAATGGATCTGAAGTAGGAATAAATTCCGTAAATGATGGAATCGTTGGTTCCAGTGGTAGCCCGCAATATGCAGGTTTATGTTCTGCTGAAAATCCCGGTTGGACAAGTGGAACTCCAACACCTGAATTCATGGGATTTGTAAATGGAACTCAGTATAATGGTAACACTCATATTTTAACAGCATCTCAAAGTGGAATGACACCTGGTGCTACTT
>JAPLDC010000512.1 GCA_026391935.1 Bacteroidota bacterium
AAACTTCTTACTTTCCTTTTGGTTTTTCAATTTCTGCTATTGATTCATTAAAAAAAAGAATCCATTTGAAAGCATTTGAATTTTATAAAAGCCAAAATACCATTACCGCATTTGATAAATTTATTTCTGTTTTTGTTACAGCTCCCGAATGTTTCGATGCGATAGATCTGAGGAATAGCATGGCATTTAATGAAACGAAGAAGGTCGATACTTATCAGGCATATGAACTATTTATTGAAAAATATCCATATTCTTTTGAAATAAAGGAAGCCAAAGAGCGATATTATCTTACAAAATTCAAATCCCTCACAAAAAATAATACCATTGAGGAATTTGAACAGTTTCTAATACAGCAGCCGAATAGTCCGTTTGCTGATGAAGCTAAAAATAAAATTTTTGCATTGTCAACAAAAAATGCAACTGTAGCAGAGTACCATAATTTTATTAAAAAGTATCCAGATAATCCGAATGTAGAATATGCATGGTTGACGCTATATAATTTATTTACTGCAGCATATGATATGAGTGCATTATTGGAATTCAGAAAAGAGTTTCCTGATTTCCCTTTTCAGGATATTTTGGAACAGGATATTTCATTATGTAATAAAATATTATTTCCTATTCGTGAAAATGGTAAATGGGGTTTTGCTGATAGCATTGGGCATTCCGTGATTCCTTGCATTTATGAGTGGGTAGAAAATTTTTCTGAAGGACTTGCAGAATGTGGATTAAATAATAAGTCGGGCTTCATTAACAAGGCAGGAAAACTTATAATTCCGTTTATTTACGATCAGGTAGAAGGATTTAAAAGTGGGTATTCTGTAGTTCAGCAAAATAATAAAACAGGTATTATTAATAAATTAGGAAAAAGAATATTAGCTTGTGAATATGACGAAATATCAGAGTTTTCGGAAGGGTTAGTGGCTGTTTCAAAAGGCGATAGGTTTGGATATTTTAATGAGACAGGCAATTTAATTATTCCGATGAACTATACGAAGGCTTTTGACTTTCATGAAGGATTGGCTGCTGTGGAGCTTGGAGGACAAAGTGGTTACATAAATTCAAAAGGAGAAATTATAATCGGATTTAATTTTGATTGGGTTGATAATTTTAATAATGGCTTAGCAAAAGTAAAATCATTAAAAAAGATGGGCTTAGTTTCTAAAAATGGAGAATTTGTTTTGCGCTGTGAATATGATCTGATTGGAGATTTTAAAGAGGATGTTGTAATGGTGATGAAAGATCAGAAATATGGTTTTGCTGATAGAAAAGGTAACGTAGTTATTCCAATAGAATATGATTATAGCGGAAATTTTTGGCTGCCCCTGGAGTTTAGCAATGGAGCTGTAGTAGCCGAAAAAAATAAAAAGCAAGGGTTGATAGACATCACGGGGAAGTATATCACTGCAAAAGAATTTGACAGAATCGAGCCCTTTGTCGAAGGCATGGCTCCAGTTTTGAAAAAGGATAAATGGGGTTTCATAGATGAGAAGATGAAATTGCAGATACCTTATATTTATCAATCTGTTGGCCAATTCAACGATTGTATTTCCAGAGTCATAAAAAATGACAAAATCGGTTTTATAAATAAAAGTGGAAAAGTTGTCGTTGACTTTTTATATAACGAAGTGGAAGGCTTTTCCCATTTGTCGAATGGATTATGCGCTGTGATGCTGGAAGATAAAATAGGCTTTGTTGATCTATCCGGAAAATTCATTATCCCGTGTGAAATAGACAACATCAGCAATGTAAATGAAAATGTTTTAAAGTTTGATAAAAATTCTAAAATAGCATACTATAATATTCTCACGAGAAATTATTTATGGAAAGAGGAAGGCTATTGAACTAAAGTCTGATTTTTTGTCCTAGCCTTAGTGTGCTGGAGGTTTTAATCCCATTTTTTTTGCTGATAACAGTAGCTGTTGTACCGTATTTTCTTGCAATCGATGAAAGGGTATCTCCTTTTTTTACAACGTAAACTTTTTTCCCTTTTGAACTAGCATACGTTTTTACAGCTGCTTTTTTCGCTTCTTCAACATAGCCAAATGTTTCCTGACTCAAACAGAATGTGCTTGATAAAAGTTTCTGGTTGTCAAAGGAAATTATTTCTGTTGGATTGATTGGCTGTCCCAAATAGCGGATCTCAAAATGTAAATGACTTCCTCTGGAACGGCCAGTATTTCCGCCTAAGCCAATTACATCGCCGGCAAATACTTCCTGCCCAACAGCCACATTTATTTTTGAAAGATGCGCGTAATATGTTTCGAGTCCATTACTATTACGCACCACGATTACATTACCATAACTTTTACTTTTCTTTGCTATGCTAACCTTCCCATCAAAAGCAACATTCACCTGATCTCCAGTTTCCAAGTCGATATCTATTCCATAATGAAATCGTTTTTTTCTAGGACCAAAAGTTGAAGTAACCTTGCCTGAAAAAGGATGGACATAACCACAACTGTTTACATCAAATAACGCAACCTCTTTTACGGAGTCTTTTAAAGATTTTATATCAAATTTAGCAGAATGAATATTTGCCGTATCCCAACCACAATAAAGGTCATACGCAGGAAATGAAATCAAAGAATCATTATAATCCATCATTTCATCTTCATCCATAGTGTATGGAATAGTATCCGATGGGAAATAATCAAATTTGTTTTGAGAATTTACTGAAGCAAAAGAAGTTCGAAAAATAAGGATAAGTAATATTGGAAATATTCGTTTCATGTTATAAATAAAATTACCACGTCCCAGGGCTGATTTGTAGTATGTCTTTTATTTATTACATAAATGCTTTAAATATAAGCTACAGTCGGTGCGTTCATTTGAAAATAAAGAAAATTGTGCACTTTAGTATCCGTTTTAATTTTTTGGATATGCAAATATGTGAATTTTTTTGAATAATGCAAGTGTTAATTAATGTTAAGTAGTTATTTAATTTATTTTTTCAACATTCATTTTTTTGATATATCCTTTGTCTTCCTTTTTACCAATGATTTTGCAATTATTTTTTGCATAATATACCACTTATGGAAATCTGATGCATTACTATTAATATTTTTTTGTGTTCAACAAAGGGGGTGAAATTTCTTATACTGGATGTTTAAAATATACTGGAAACACTAAATAAAATTAATGATTAGAAATAATCTTAATGTTAT
>JAPLDC010000309.1 GCA_026391935.1 Bacteroidota bacterium
TTTTTCGTTGTTTTTTACTTTGTGTATTTTGATTTTACTGACATTGCTTAATGAAATTTGAATACTTCAAATTAATTATTATCTTAGTATTAAATTATAATAGGTCATCTCTCTTCCAATAAAATTGTATATGAAAAACACTACTCATTGCAGACTATCTCCTTTTGGTCTAGCGATAAAAACACTTGCTTTTTTGCTTGTGATCTTATCATTTTTTTCAATTCATTTAAATGCCCAAGTGTTTTGGACGGAGAATTTTAATAATGGCTGTGCAGCAAGTTGTACCGCTGCAGGTTATACTGGTGGGGTTGGAACATGGACTGTTGCTTCAACAGGTGTTGAAGGAGCTGATTTCAATAACTGGTATGTGAGCTGTGCTGAAAATGGTCATACTGTTGGTATTTGTGGAACAGGTTGTGTGCCTGCAAGTGCGACAGCTACTTTAGCAACCCTTCATGTTGGCTCAGCACCCACATCCATGGGAGATGTAGGTGCCGCTTATGATGCAGGTGGTTTATGCGGTATTTTTACTTGTGCTCAAACAGATAGAAGAGCAGAATCTCCAATAATTAACACAATAGGAAAAACAGGAATCACTATAGCATTTAATTATATTGCCAATGGTGATCCCGGAAATGATTTTGCAACCATAATGTATTCGATTAATAGTGGGACAACCTGGTCGTTATTAACCACCCCTGTTATTACTCCTCTGGGAGCATGCGCACCTCAAGGAAAATGGACAGCATTCTCATTTTCTTTACCTGCAACATGTGATAATATCTCCACTTTGAAAATTGGTTTCAGGTGGATAAATAATGATGATGGTGTAGGAACAGATCCATCTTTTGCGGTTGATGATATAACCTTATCTACTGCTGCAACGAATACGATTACTACCGGTACGATAACAGGAAGTCCGTTTTGTGCCTGCAGCACAATGAACGTTCCTTTTACAAGTACAGGAACCTTTACGGTAGGAAACACTTATACAGCCCAATTATCTGATGCGCTAGGAAGTTTCGCTACTCCAACCACAATTGGAACACTTGTGAGTGTTGCGAATACAGGAACGATCGCTTGTACGATACCGTGTGCAACTCCAACAGGTACTGCTTATAGAATCAGAGTAATAAGTTCAACACCTGCAGTTATTGGTACAGATAACGGAGTGAATATTATTATCAATGCAGTGGTAGTGCCTTTAGTTACAATTTCTGCTCTTCCTTCAGGACCGATCTGTGCAGGAACTTCAATAACCTTCACAGCTGCTCCAATAAATGGAGGAATAACGCCAACGTATCAATGGCAAATAAATGGAGTAAATGTTGTTGGAGCGACGGCTTCAACATTTTCAAGCGCTACTTTAAATAATGGAGATATTGTTACAGTTATTATGACTTCTAACGCTTCCTGTGCGTTACCTGCAACAGCAACATCAACAGGAATTACAATGGTCGTTAATCCAAGTGTTGTTCCTTCTGTTTCTATCACTTCTACCGGAGCTACTATCTGTGCCGGTGATCCTGTTACATTTACAGCATCGCCAACAAATGGAGGAACAACTCCAACATATCAATGGCAAATAAATGGTGTGAATGTTGGTGGAGCTACTTCATCCACTTTTACTTCTTCCTCACTAGTAAATGGTGATTTGGTTACAGTTATATTAACATCAAATGCATTGTGTGCATCATCAATAACTGCTACTTCAAATACAATTACAATAATTGTTTCTGCATCAATTTCTGCTTCCGTAAATAATACATCTACAGGTGCAACAATTTGTGCGGGTGACGCAATTACTTTTACAGCTGCTCCGATAAATGGAGGAGCTACTCCAACATATCAATGGCAAGTTAATGGAGTAGATGTTGTTGGGGCAACTTCTTCGACATTCACTTCCTCCGGTTTATTAAATGGAGATCAGGTAACTGTAAGTATGACATCAAGTTTAAGTTGTGCAACAGGTTCTCCTGCAACATCGAATGCAATCACAATTATTATTTCTGCTGCAGTTCCAGCATCGGTAAGCATTGCAGCAAGTCCTAGTTCAACAATTTGTTCCGGTGATCTTGTTACTTTTACAGCAACACCTACAAATGGAGGAGCCACGCCAACATATCAATGGCAGATCAATGGAACAAATATAGGTGGTGCTACTTCGGACATTTTCACGTCAACAACATTAGCTAATGGAGACCTTGTTACAGTAGTAATGACATCAGCATTGAGCTGTGCCACGGGTTCACCGTCAACATCAAATACGATTACAATGGTTGTTAATACAAGTGTTACAGCATCGGTAACAATTGTTGGTGCACCCACAACTATTTGTAATGGTGATCCGGTAACATTTATCGCTACACCTACAAATGGTGGAACACCTTCTTATCAGTGGCAAGTGAACGGAGTAAATGCAGGGACAAATTCTGCAACATTTACAACTTCAGCATTATCTAATGGAGATGTTGTTACTGTGACTATGACCTCAACGGCACCTTGTGCCACAGGTTCGCCTGCAACTTCAAAGTCCGTTACCATTACTGTAAATACTTGTTCTCCTCCG
>JAPLDC010000050.1 GCA_026391935.1 Bacteroidota bacterium
ATTAGTTGCAACTTTGTTGTCTGTTTCTACTGTAATGGGTGTTAGCAAAGCTCAAACTGAATTCGAAAAAGTTGGATTGGGAAGTAAAGCTATGGAAACTGTTGGAAATGCGATGCAAGAAGGACTTAAAACTGCTGCAGATTCATTAAAAAACGCACAATAATTAAAGTATCATATTATTATTTTATTTGAAGAACTTCTGTAGAAATACAGAAGTTCTTTTTTCTTTCAAAATATTCAGATGTATATTTTGAATCCTCTTTCTTTTTTTGTTCATTAGCTAAACGTAAATTTCAATTTAATGAGTACTAACCTTAAAAATTAAAACAATATGAATTCAGATGGAGCAATAATTGGGATATTTGCGATAGCAATAATTGTTGGGGTAATGATCGGATTAATTCCTATTATTTTTTATCTCCTAACCTTGCAAAAAACACTAAATGAAGTAAGTCCTGAAAATCGGCAAATGCCTCCCGGACAAGTATGGCTAATTTTAATACCTCTTTTTGGGATGGTATGGGCATTTATTGTTGTTAACCGCATCGCAGACTCTTTGAAAGCAGAATTTGCTAAAAGAAATGTTCCTGTTGATGAGGATAGACCCGGTTATTCTATCGGATTAACCTATTGTATCTTGTATTGTTGTTCTATTATCCCAATTTTGGGTGGTTTAGCAGCGATAGGAGGATTGGTTTGTTGGATCATCTATTGGGTGAAAATAGCCGGCTATAAAACTAAACTGGAACAAACTAAATTGGCGTAATAATAATTCTATTAGTAATGTTCATCTGAAATAATTTAAAATATTTCTTTTAAAAAAAATTAATATGGAAGAAAATATCGAATCAAATTGGATGGAGGCAAGGCTTCCTCAATTTTTAAAAGTACTATGTATCCTCACTTTTATTGGTGCCGGATTGGGTTTACTGAGCGGATTGTATAATTTGGTGAAAGCGCCTACTGCTATTGAAGATTACGAGAAAATGCAAGAAATGACCGCAAATATGAATAGTGGTTTTATGACCATGATGACCGAAAATGCACATGCAGCGGCTCTCAATGCTCTTCCATTAGCTATTTCTTCTATAGGTACTAGCCTTTTCTGTTTGTTTGGTGCCTTAATGATGTGGAAACTTCGTAAAGTAGGGTTTTACGCTTATGTATGCGGACAGGTTCTTTCAATTGCAATTCCATTTATCATCATGTATTCGGTAAATTTAAAACACATGTCATAATTATTTTGACTCAAAAAAAATCTCAGAAATTTAATCTTCTGAGATTTTTTTATTTTATAATTCTCCTACTTAATTGCAATAACACTTATTTCCACATTCACATCCAATGGTAATCTGGAAACTTGTACTGTTTCCCTTGCCGGAAAATCACTTGTAAAATAGGAGCCATAAACTTCATTTACGGAAGAGAAATTATTCATGTCTTTCAAAAAAATGGAGGTCTTTACAATATGTGCGCAATCCATACCTGCATCTTTTAAAATTGCTTTAACATTTTCCATCACTTGTTTGGTTTCTGCCTTAATATCGCTAAACATTATTTCTCCCGTTTCCGGATGTTTTCCAACTTGTCCGCTTACAAATAACATATTTCCAAACAATACAGCATGGCTGTAAGGACCTATAGGAGCTGGTGCATTTTTTGATGTGATTATTTTTTTCATAATTGTTTTTGTGTTTTTTTTAATGAATATTAAACGTTTAACAAAATTATTGATAATCCTCCCAACCTTTCCTTCTGCTCAATTTTAAATCTTTTAGGATGGATGATTTCACATTAATATCAATTGAAAAACTTTGCCGGAATCCGAATGGCACCCAATTGAATCTCATCTCCCAGCAATGAAGATCTCTGTACACATTTACCGATGTTAAAGTCATCTCTTTGCGGGTAAAGTCGTATCCGGAAGAAAGGCTTATTTTCCACTTTTTTGTTAAACTGACATCACCATTAAAGGTAACCGATTGTGAAACAGTTTCCTTGATTCCGGGTTTGCTATAATTGATGTTGTAATACATATTTAAATTCCATGGAACGTTAAAGTCAACGTAGGCATCTTGGTGAGAATTGATATAATCCAATTCATCCTGTGTTCCTGCAATGCTTGATTTTGGTTTACTGCCATCTCCTTCCTTGCTTCTCAGATTAGTGCTCATAGAAAGATTGGAAGACGTGATCCTTCCTGCTTTTCCATTTTTCCATTCGTACTTTTCTATCCTGTTTCCTACGGAATCAATTTGATAAGGGTCGAGTGAAGCACTCGCGTTAATATCTAATACATTAAATAATTTTGTACGACCATTAATATTAATTGCGGACCAGTTGTAATTTTTTGCAGCTAGATTATAGGAGAATCCAATATTAAAACTCTCAAGTAATTTTACTTTTTTATCTACATTTCCTGAATCCGTTTTTTCCCTGATTTTTGCTTCGAGAGAATTGTTTAAACTAAATCCTATTAATCCTGATTTACCCGAGAGTGGTGTGCCGTATATTCCGTTTTGAAAAATTGAATATTCTTGCTCTGTGCCGATTGAATCGGATTGCACTTTTTTATAATAGCCATATCCTTTTTCACTAAAATCTGGCCGGTAGCTTGCACTTATTGTTGGCGTTGCAACATGCCGTATTTGTTTCAAGCGCTTTGTTCTGAAAAAATAATCACCATATAAGCGTGTGCTTAGCCCGGATGAAACGCTAAAGTCATTTGCCATTTTAACTCCTGTAATAGTATCTGTGAAAACGTGATTGATATTTTGGTCATAATGCTTTTGAATGGTTTCAAAATAGATGTTGCTGGCCGTATTTATTGTTGGTGTAAATGTGAAATATTTAAGGACATTGAAAGATGTGCTGATCGGCACTGTGAACCTTACTCCATTTCGCATTTGTTGAACTGTACGATTGGTGAACAATAAAGTATCGTATGAATTTATGTCGTTTCGCGCATTAGCACTTGCGCTCAATCCTATCTTATCATACCATCTGTTTCCAACATGCTTATTGTTTTTGAACGGATAGATACGGTTCATATTCAGTGCTAATTCAGGTAAGCTTATGTCTACTTTTTTGCTGATGGTGTTTTGACTATGTCGGGCACTTGCAGAAAAATTAAAAGGTGTTCCTTGGAACGTTTTAGAATATGAAATATTAGACTGAAAAGTGTTGGATAAATAATCGCCATTTACACTTCCGTTGTATTTATTATATGAACTGCTGCCAGCATTTACATTAGCTGAAAAGCGACTGTTAGGTTTGGATTTTGGGTCTTGTGTATGGCTCCATCGAACAAAAAAATCATTGCGGGTTTTCGAATTTGGTATTTCTTTATCGCCTTCAATAAATCGCGAATAATTTACACTTAAGCCACCATTGTATCGGTATCGTTTTCGGTAACTGCTATTTGCTTTCAGTCCGTAACCACCATTCGAAAATACATCTCCTCGCAAAGCCAAATCAACATTTTCATTCATTCCAAAATAAAATCCCCCATCTTTTAAAAAGAATCCCATGTTCGTAGATTCTCCATATGTTGGAAGTAAGATACCGGATGCTCTTCCTTTTTTATTTGGGAAAAATCCAAATGGAATTGCTAAAGGAGTTGGAATATCTGCTATATAAAGGACCGCAGGTCCCGTTATGATCTTATCATTCGGGATAACCTTAATTTTTTTTGCCCCTATGTAAAAATGCGGATGTTCTAGGTCGCACGTTGTATATTTTCCATGACCAACATAATACACGTTATTTGTATCCTTCTTAATATCCCTACCATGTATAAATCCTTCTCCCTGTTGGGTAATGACATCAACGATCTTACCTTTTTTTGTATTAAAGTTATAGGTGATTTTTTCGGCAGTAAATTTATCTTCTCCTTGTTCAAATACAGGTTTTTGCACATACTTTCCTGCACTGTCTTTCATGACAGTCGCATAGACCATATTTTTGGCAAAATCAATCTCTATATAGCCTGCTTTTAAGTTCAATCCGTCATATACAACAACGGCATTGTTATAGAGGTATGCTTTTTGATTTACCTGATCAATGAGCATTGAATCGGATGCGCTATAACTTACTTTATCTTTTAAAAATGATTTAT
>JAPLDC010000161.1 GCA_026391935.1 Bacteroidota bacterium
ATTATTTAATTGAGTTGATGTTATCTGTTAATTCTGGTATAATCGTTTTGTATTTTTTATTAAAAGAATTAATCTGCACGAAAGTATTGTGATGATATTGTTTTAGAATTAAGATGCAATTATCGAAGTATGATATTGTAGAAAAAAAGAGATTACCAAACGTCACTTTTAATGTTAGCAAACATCATTTTGCATTAATGAAAAATTAACAAGAGAAGATATTGGACACTTCGATTAATTTGGAATTACTCTCCTTTATTCTAAGGAAAGACTATTTGGAGCAATTTTGTATGTTAAATAAAAGATAAACTATTTTTTGAAATGTTTTTTTTGAAACATTTCAAAGGCGATTTTATTTAGCAAATTATAGAAGAGTAATTCAGAAAGAGAAACAAATTGGTATAAAAAATTCCCATTCTTACAAAAGCAAGAATGGGAATTCAAAATTTTAAAAATAACTTACTATTTTATTACAACCATTTTCAAAGTTTTCTTTACATCTTTAGATACAATTGCTGTATAATAAATTCCTGCTTCTAAATTAGAAGCATCTATTTTTAATTTATTTATGCCTGCGGGTAATTCACCTTCGTAAATATTTGTTACAACTTTTCCTGTGATATCGTAAATGAAAATATTCACTTCTGTTGACTCGTTCAAATTCAGTTCAATTGTAGCTTCTTCAGTTAAAGGATTTGGAAAAAGTGTTACACCATTGATATTTTGAATTTCTGCAATGCCAACTGTGATATTTATTGTGAACGATGTTGTATCAGAACAAGTACCGTTTGAAGCAATTAACGTTACAATATAACTGCCATTAGTTGCATAAGAATGTACGGGAGCTGTTGCTGAAGAACTAGATAGATCACCAAAATCCCAAGTATAAGAAGTAGCACCTGTTGATGTATTTGAGAATGTTACAACGGTACCTACTGTAGATACTACTGAACCTGCTGCAGTAGGAACGGGACTAACAGCTACAGTTGTATTTGCAGATGTACCAACACCACTGCATGTTACTGCATTTGTTGTTGTAACATTGTATGTTCCAGCTGTTGTAACAGAAATACTTTGTGTAGTTTGTCCTCCAGGAGACCATAAATAAGTATCTGATGTAGATGCTGTTAATACTACTGATTGTCCAGTACATATTGAAGTAGATCCACTTGTCGCAATTGTTGGAAGTGGAGCACTACTTACATTCACAGAAGTTGGAAGTGAAGATGAAGTACAACCGTTCACATCAGTTTCTGTCACAGAATAACTTCCAGTTGAAGTAACAGTGATAGCATTCGTTACTTCAGCTGTCGACCATACATTTCCTGAAGCGAAGCTGGATGTTAATACAACCGAACCTCCTGTACAAAAAGAAGTACTGCCTCCAGCAGAAATTGTTGGAACGCTTGGTAATGGATTAACCAAAACAGAAATTGGCGCTGATGTAGCTTGACATCCATGAATATCTGTTACAGTCACGGTTTGGCTTCCAGATGCAGATATGCTTGTCGATTGAGTAGTTGCACTGTTTGACCAAAGATAATTACTAAAAGTTCCTGTAAATAAGTTTACTGAACCACCAGCACAAAAAGTAATAGGACCTGTTGCTGAAATAGTTGGAGTTGGTAAAGGATTAACAGTAACAGTAATTGCTGTTCTATCACTTTCGTTTGCTGCTCCATTTGTCTGACTTACATAATAGGTTGTAGTTCCTGCTGCTGCAGTACTAGGTGTTGGAGCTATTGAACTAGCTGTTCCACCTGTTGGTACGGTATACCAATTTAATGTACAACTTGGGCTTACAGATGCCGTTAATGCTGAAGCTGTTGCTCCTTGACAATAAGTAACTGTTGCAGTTGCCATTGGAGAAATCGGAGTACTTGTATAAACAAGACTCGGGATAGCAATTTCGCTTCCAACAGGACTAGTAGCTACGTAGTTTTGTGTTCCTGATGTTGGAGTTCCAATTTGAATGTTTAATTGAAAATGAAAAGTTCCATCTGTAGTAAATTGTCCGATCAATACTTTGTTAGTTGCTGGAACAGGCCCTACCGATCCACCAAGAGCTGCAATAGAACCATTCGATGTAGTAAATGAACTTCCAACATTACTAGTAGCATCGAATACATTTAACTCTGTTGTTAAACCAACAAAAGTAACTGCTATAGGAGACCCTGCTACAATACCATCCTGAGTTGTTAATGGAATACCTGAATACGCATCAGCATTCAATAACATTGTGTTTCCTGCAATCTGATTTGCAACACCATCATCTTCTGTTTTTGGTATGCCCATTTGACCTGTACCGGCAGCTCCTACAGAAAACCAAGAGTCTATCGCTACTGAATTTGTTTTCAAATAAGTTGATGCTATGCCATTAGGAGTTGTATTCCCTCTGTCTTCATTATTAAAAAACAAAGTTGAAGTGTTAATATTCATAGTGTGTCCGGGAACTCCATACAATGCCTGAAATTTATATCCCGGAAGCATGTCTGCATAAACTCTGTAAGTAACTGAGCCTACTGGTAATGTACCAATACTTCCAGTTGCATCAGCGGCATTGGATACATAGTATTTTTCTACAAATACTCCTTCCAAGCCGTTCTGTGCGAAGCCTACTCCACCCGTGAGGGCAAGGAGTAAACTCAGCGTAATATTTTTTATTTTATTCATCAGATTAGATTTTAAAAATATAAATGACTAGTGACAAGATTGGTTAAATTGACCTTACAATAATAAGCAGTCAACATTGTCTGTTACACCATCCTCATTGATATCTGTTGGACAAGGAGCTAAACCACCTGTTGTTGCCAACAAGGTGCCATATGACCAACCTGATAACCATGATGGAGATCCTGATGCAAATGCACCTCTGTAATTTTCTGGTGTGAAGAATCCATCTGCTGGAGCTACCATTGTTGTTACTAATGCTGGATTTGGTGTTGCATCATAAGGTGTTGTTACTAAATTCGTTGTTCCATTCATGGACCAGATCGAAGTAAAACCTGGTAATGATGCTACACGTACGTTTCCGTCTGTTACATAAAATTGTGTCGTATCTCTTGCACTTGCCGCGTGAGATGCTGGATTGGAATAATAAGAGTTACTTCCTGATATTTTTGATACATCTAATGTTAAGGTCGCTGCTGCTGCTCCTGGAGCACCTGCACCCATTCCTACGAATGTATTATTTTTAACTTTTAAACTTGGAGTTCCGTTGTTATCTCTCCAGTTATCATAAGTATCTATTACTGTTTGACCTGTTGAACTTGTCGTTGAAACACGAGATCCTTCACCTGGGTGAGCACCTTGCCATAAGTTTAATCCTATTGCGAAATTTGCAAATACTGAATTGTAGATCTCTCCTTCTGTCAATTCTTTTGCCATAATCGCTGCCATACCTGTGTTATCTGAATTCTCTTTTCTTTTGTTTGTTCCTATCATTGTACAGTTGTAAATGATTGGATGAGAACGGTAACCTCCTGCTGCTATAGTGCCTATTGCT
>JAPLDC010000005.1 GCA_026391935.1 Bacteroidota bacterium
AAGAGTAGGTGGTGCAACATTCCAGATTCCATCTGAAATTCGTCCAGAAAGAAAACTTTCAATGGGAATTAAATGGATGATTTTATATGCACGTAAACGCAATGAAAAATCAATGGCTCAAAAATTAGCTGGAGAAATTGTTGCTGCTGCAAAAGAAGAAGGTGCTGCATTTAAAAAGAAGGAAGATGTACATAAAATGGCTGAAGCAAATAAAGCTTTTTCGCATTTTAGATTTTAATAATTAGGAGAAAGAGAACATGGCAGACTTAAGATATACTAGAAATATTGGAATTGCAGCTCATATTGATGCAGGTAAAACTACATGTACTGAGCGTATTCTTTATTATACAGGTGTTAACCATAAAATTGGTGAAGTACATGATGGTGCTGCTACAATGGATTGGATGGTTCAGGAGCAAGAACGTGGTATAACCATCACTTCTGCTGCTACTACATGTTTTTGGAAATATAAGGATCAACAATACAAAGTAAACATTATTGATACTCCGGGTCACGTTGACTTTACAGTTGAGGTGAATCGTTCATTACGTATCCTTGATGGGTTAGTGTTTTTGTTTTCTGCAGTTGACGGTGTTGAGCCGCAATCAGAAACAAATTGGAGATTAGCAAATAATTATAACGTAACCAGAATTGGTTTCGTAAATAAGATGGATCGTTCTGGTGCAGATTTTTTAAAGGTTGTAGCTCAGGTAAAAGAAGTATTGGGTGGAAATCCGATTCCTTTGCAATTACCTATTGGTGCTGAAGAGACATTTGTAGGGGTTGTTGATTTGATTAATTTTCGTGGAATAGAGTGGAATGAGCATGATCAGGGAATGACTTTTAAAGAAGTTCCCATTCCTGCAGAAATGTTGGAAGAAGCAAAAGAGTGGAGAGGTAAATTGTTGGAGGCTATTGCTGAATTCGACGATTCATTAATGGAGAAATTTTTTGAAGATCCTGCATCTATTTCTGAAGCAGAGATATTGGCGGCACAAAATAAAGGAGTTCAAACAATGTTAGACTTGGTAATGGAATTAATGCCATCACCAATGGATAAAGAAAGTACAGTTGGAACTCACCCTGATACCGGCGAAGAAATTTCCCGTAAACCGGATGTTAAAGAACCTTTTACAGCATTGGCATTTAAGATCGCAACAGACCCTTTTGTTGGTCGTTTGTGTTTCTTTCGTGCATATTCAGGTCGCTTAGATGCAGGTTCTTATGTATTAAATACTCGCAGCGGAAACAAAGAACGTATCAGCCGTATTATGAAAATGTTTGCCAACAAGCAAAACCCGGTTGACTTTATTGAAGCAGGTGATATTGGTGCTGCAGTGGGATTTAAAGATATTAAAACAGGGGATACTCTTTGTGACGAGAAACATCCAATTGTTCTTGAATCTATGAATTTCCCTGAACCAGTTATCGGTGTTGCTATTGAGCCTAAAACTCAAGGCGATTTGGATAGATTAGGAAATGCTTTGAATAAATTAGCGGAAGAGGATCCTACTTTCCGTGTAAAAACTGATCAAGATAGTGGTCAAACTATCATTAGTGGTATGGGTGAATTACACCTTGAAATTATCCTTGATCGTCTAAAAAGAGAATTTAAGGTAGAATGTAACCAAGGACCTCCTCAAGTTTCTTATAAAGAAACTATAAATGCAGAAGTTTCTCACCGCGAAGTTTACAAAAAACAATCCGGTGGACGTGGTAAGTTTGCCGATATACAAGTTGTTATTTCTCCTGTTGATGCAGATTTCGATGCAACAACAAAAGCAGGTGGATTGCAATTCATAAATGAAATTTCAGGTGGTAATATTCCACGTGAATTTATTCCTGCAGTTGAAAAAGGATTCAGAGCAGCAATGATCAATGGTGTATTAGCTGGTTATCCTGTTGACACATTAAAAGTTAGGTTACTAGATGGTTCTTATCACAATGTCGATTCAGATGCTTTGTCATTTGAAATCTGTGCTCGCTCCGCTTTCCGTGAGGCGATGCCAAAAGCAAAACCAGTTTTGTTAGAGCCTATCATGAAAGTTGAAGTACTTACTCCTGAACAAAATATGGGTGACGTTGTAGGTGATTTGAACAAACGTAGAGGTATGATCGAAGGAATGGACACCAGAGCTGGTTCTCAGGTTATCAAAGCAAAAGTACCATTGTCAGAAATGTTCGGATATGTTACAACATTGAGAACAATTACTTCTGGTCGTGCAACTTCAACTATGGAATTTTCTCATTATGCTGAAGCGCCTCGTAGCACTGCGGATGATGTGATCGCAAAAGCAAAAGGTAAAGCAGAAAAAGTATAATAACAACAACGTTCTTTAAAATAATACTATGAGCCAAAAAATCAGAATCAAATTAAAGTCTTATGACTTCAACTTAGTTGATAAGTCTGCAGAGAAAATTGTAAAAACTGTAAAAGCAACAGGTGCTGTTGTTAGTGGACCTATTCCATTGCCAACTCACAAAAAAATATACACAGTTTTACGTTCACCGCACGTTAATAAAAAAGCACGTGAACAATTTCAATTGTGCTCATACAAAAGATTGTTAGATATCTACAACTCAACTTCAAAAACAGTTGATGCACTTATGAAATTAGAATTACCAAGTGGAGTAGAAGTTGAAATCAAAGCATCGTAAAAAATAAATAATTAATTAATAAAAAAATGTCTGGAATAATAGGTAAAAAAATTGGAATGACCAGTATCTTCAGTGCCAATGGTAAATATATACCATGCACAGTTATTGAAGCTGGTCCTTGCGTTGTTACGCAAGTAAAAACCTTGGAGAAAGACGGATACGCTTCAGTACAATTGGCTTTTGATGAGAAGAAAGAAAAACATACTTCTTCTGCTATGCAAGGTCATTTTGCTAAAGCTTCAACGACTCCTAAACGTAAATTGGTTGAATTTAAATACTTCGAAACTGAGAAAAATCTTGGTGAGGTTGTTACTGTTGATCTTTTCGCTGAAGGCGATTTTATTGACGTTGCAGGTACTTCAAAAGGAAAAGGTTTTCAAGGTGTTGTAAAGCGTCACGGTTTTGGTGGTGTGGGTGGAACAACTCACGGTCAACATGATCGTTTGCGTGCGCCAGGTTCATTAGGTGCATCATCTTGGCCTTCACGTGTATTCAAAGGAATGAGAATGGGTGGTAGAATGGGTGGTGATCGCGTTAAGATCCAAAACTTAGAAGTAGTAAAAGTGATTGCAGAAAAAAACCTTTTAATTGTAAAAGGTTCTATCGCAGGAGCAAAAGGTTCATACGTTACAATTGAAAAATAAAATGGAAGTATCAATTTTAAATATAAGCGGTAAAGCAACTTCAAAGAAGTTGAGCTTAAACGATGCGATCTTTGGCATCGAGCCGAATGACCATGCCATTTATTTGGATGTTAAACAACATTTAGCAAATAAACGTCAAGGTACTCACAAATCTAAAGAAAGAGCTGAAGTAGCTGGTTCAAGCAAAAAATTAAAGAATCAAAAAGGTACGGGTGGTGCTCGTGCCGGAAATGATAAATCTCCTACAAGAGTTGGTGGTGGTAGAGCTTTTGGTCCTCGTCCGAGAGATTACGCTTTTAAATTGAACAAAAAATTAAAGCGCTTGGCTCGTATGTCAGCTTTGGCATATAAAGCTAAGGAAAGTAATATTACTGTTTTGGAAGACTTCAGTTTCGAGGCTCCTAAAACTCAGAAATATGTTGATTTAATTAATAATTTGAAGCTTTCCGACAAAAAAACACTTTTAGTGTTGGGGGAATCAAATAAAAACATATATTTGTCGTCCCGAAATTTGACCAATGCAAAAGTTGTAACTGCTTCGGATTTAAACACTTACGACATTTTGAATGCAAATAACCTGGTGCTTCTTGAGAGCTCAGTAAAGGAAATTGAAAATTTATTAAGCAATTAATAAGATGAACATTATAGTAAAACCGGTTATAACCGAAAAAATGACAGCACAGGGCGATAAATTTAATCGCTATGGTTTTGTGGTAGCAAAAGCTGCTAACAAAGTGGAAATAAAATCAGCTGTTGAGAAATTATACGGTGTTACTGTTGAATCAGTAAACACACAGAATTATGTTGGTAAAATAAAAACCCGCAATACCACAAGAGGCGTTGCGATTGGTAGAGTTAACCAACACAAAAAAGCAGTTGTTACGCTTAAAGCAGGCGAATCAATTGATTTTTACGCAAGCATTTAATTATTAGTAATTATACAGGTCTGTAACCTGTGAAAATAAAAAAACTGAGATGGCTTTAAAGAAATTTAGACCCCTAACCCCAGGGCAAAGATTTAAATTAGTTAGCGATAACGATGATATTACTCACGGCAAACCTGAAAAAAGTTTGCTGGTTCCGGTAAAAAAATCTGGTGGACGCGATAATACAGGTAAGATGACAATGCGCTACATTGGCGGTGGTCACAAACAACAATATCGTATTATCGATTTTAAAAGAGATAAAGAAGGAATTCCTGCAACTGTAAAAACTATTGAGTACGATCCAAATCGTACAGCACGCATTGCTCTAGTAGTATATGCTGATGGAGAAAAACGTTATATCGTTGCTCCAAATGGTTTACAAGTTGGTCAAAAAATTGTTTCTGGTAAAAACGCAAGTCCTGAAGTAGGAAATGCTTTGTATTTATCAGAGATTCCATTAGGTACCGCAATCCACAATATTGAATTACGTCCCGGACAAGGAGCTATTATGGCTCGTAGTGCTGGTTCTGCAGCTCAGTTAAGTGCAAGAGACGGTAAATACGCGATCATAAAAATGCCTTCAGGTGAAACACGTATGGTGTTAATTACTTGTATGGCAACAATTGGAACTGTTTCTAATGCTGACCATAACTTAGAAATAAGTGGTAAAGCAGGACGTTCACGTTGGCAAGGCCGCAGACCGAGAACTCGTCCGGTAGCAATGAATCCTGTTGACCATCCTATGGGTGGAGGTGAAGGTAGAGCTTCAGGAGGTCACCCTCGTTCACGCACAGGAACCCCTTCTAAAGGATACAAAACTCGCTATCCTAAAAAGGCTTCGAATAAATACATTATTGAGAGAAGAAAGAAATAGAATATAAATAGTTTACTGGTGGCGAGAGAAACCTCGACATTCATAACTTAAAAAAACAAAAATGGCACGTTCATTAAAAAAAGGTCCTTTTATCGACTGGAAACTTGAGAAGAAATTATTAGATCTTCAAGCTTCAGGTAAAAAAACAGTTATCAAAACTTGGTCACGCCGATCAATGATCTCTCCGGATTTCGTTGGATTGACAGTGGCAGTTCACAATGGGAATAAATTTATTCCTGTTTATGTTACAGAGAACATGGTAGGTCACAAATTTGGTGAATTTTCACCAACAAGAACCTTCAGAGGTCACTCCGGTAACAAGGATAAAGTATCTAAATAAGATTATTAAAGAGATTATAATATAACGAAAAAATGGGTGTTAGAAAACAAAACGCAGCAGATGCACGCAAAGAGGCAAACAAAAGCAGATATTTTGCTGTATTGAAAAATTGCCCTACATCTCCCCGTAAAATGAGATTGTTGGCGGACCTTATAAGAGGTAAAGAAGTATTTATGGCTTTGAATATTTTGAAATTCAATCCAAAAGAAGCATCAGGAAGATTAGAAAAATTGTTGACATCAGCAATTTCTAATTATGAAGCAAAAACAGGACAACGTCCTGAAGACAGCAACCTGGTAGTGAAAGAAATTTTTGTTGATAGCGCACTTCAAATGAAGCGATTAAGAACTGCTCCACAAGGACGTGCTAACAGGATCAGGAAACGTTCAAACCACGTTACGATCGTTGTTGACAGCAAAAAAGTAGAAATCAAAAAGCAAGAAGAAACTAAATAATATAAATTATCAATGGGACAAAAAGCAAATCCAATCGGATTACGTTTAGGCATCATTAAGGGATGGGATTCAAACTGGTATGGCGGAAAAAATTTCGCAGAGAAATTGGTTGAGGATCATAAGATCAGAACTTATTTGAAAGCACGTTTAGCAAAAGCTAGTATTTCAAAAATTGTGATCGAAAGAACAGTGAAAATAATTACTGTTACAATTAACACATCTCGTCCTGGAATCATCATTGGTAAAGGTGGTGCTGAAGTTGATAAGATCAAAGAAGAATTAAAAAAGATCACTAAAAAAGATATTCAGATCAATATTTTTGAAATTAAACGTCCTGAGTTAGATGCTCGTTTAGTTGCCGATAGTATTGCTCGTCAAATTGAAGGACGTATCTATTTCCGTAGAGCTGTGAAAATGGCAGTTGCTTCTACAATGAGAATGGGTGCTGAAGGTATTAAAGTAAAATGTTCCGGTCGTTTAGCGGGTGCTGAAATGGCACGTGTTGAAGGATACAAAGAAGGACGTACACCTTTGCATACATTACGTGCTGATATTGATTATGCTTTAGCTGAAGCACATACTACTTATGGTCGTATTGGTGTGAAAGTATGGATCTGCAAAGGTGAAATTTACGGAAAACGTGATCTTTCTCCGAATGTTGGTAATGCAGCTGCCGGAGCAAAAGATGGAAAAGGTGGAGCACCAAAAGGAGGAAATCCTAAGTTCGATAAACGCGGACCGGGTGGACCAAGAAAAGGTGGAAATGACAACAGAAGAAGAGATTCTGGTAAATAGTTTTTGGAAAAATAAAAAGATTAATTGATATAATAAAGAAACAAAATGTTACAGCCGAAAAGAACCAAATATAGAAAGATGCACAAAATGAAAATGAAAGGCAACGCGAAGCGTGGTGATCAACTTTCATTCGGTTCATTTGGATTAAAGGCAACTGAAGGATGCTGGGTTACAGCCCGTCAATTAGAAGCTGCAAGGATTGCAGTAACACGTTTTATGAAACGTGAAGGTCAGATATGGATCCGTGTGTTCCCTGATAAACCGATTACATCTAAGCCTGCAGAGGTTCGTATGGGTAAAGGTAAAGGTGCTCCTGAATATTGGGTTGCCGTTGTGAAACCGGGTCGCATCATGTTTGAAGCAGAAGGTGTTCCGATGGAAGTTGCAAAAGAAGCATTACGTTTGGCTTCTCAGAAATTACCTCTTACAACAAAGTTTATTGTAAGAAGAGATTATGCAGCAGAAGCAAACTAATCAAGAAATAAGAATTAATTAGACTATTTTTTATAAAATGAAACAAGAAGATATCAAACAACTTTCAACTGCTGATCTTAGCGATAGAATCAAAGAACAAAAAAATTCTTTGGCTAAACTAAAGTTGAATCATTCAGTATCTCCTATTGAAAATCCTGCAAGTATCACAGATAGCAGAAAAACAGTAGCAAGATTACAAACAGAACTTCGCTCAAGACAATTGGCTGAGGCTAAAAAATAATTTCAAGCAATGGAAAGAAATTTAAGAAAAGAAAAAGTTGGTACAGTTACTAGCAACAAAATGGATAAATCTATTGTTGTTTCAGTTGAACGTAAAGTAAAACATCCGAAATACGGTAAGTTTTTGAACAAAACAACAAAGTTTGTTGCTCATGATGATGCAAACACTTGCAATATCGGTGATACAGTAAAAATTGTTGAGACTCGTCCTTTAAGCAAAAGTAAATGCTGGAGATTAGTTGAAGTAGTTGAAAGAGCGAAATAATACGAAGTAAACTTTTTGGAGTGCGCTGAATAAATTTATTTACCAACCCAAAATATAATTAAAATAATAAAATGGTACAACAGGAATCAAGATTATTAGTTGCGGATAACAGCGGTGCAAAAGAAGTGCTCGTTATTCGTGTACTAGGTGGAACTAAAAAAAGATACGCTTCCATTGGTGATAAAGTAGTAGTTACTGTAAAGCATGCATTGCCTTCAGGTAACATTAAAAAGGGTGCAGTTTCTAAGGCGGTAGTTGTTAGAACTCGAAAAGAAGTTAGACGTGCTGATGGTTCATACATTCGTTTTGATGACAATGCTGTTGTTTTATTGAATGCAACTGACGAATTAAGAGGTACTCGTATTTTTGGACCGGTTGCACGTGAATTAAGAGATAAGAATTTTATGAAAATCATTTCACTTGCTCCAGAAGTTCTGTAGGTGAATAATATATTTAAAAATGAAAGTTAAATTACATATCAAAAAAAACGACTTAGTTAAAGTTCTTGCTGGCGACTCAAAAGGTCAAGAAGGAAAAGTTTTATCTATTGATAAAATAAAAAGTCGTGCAGTTGTTGAAGGAGTGAATTTAGTATCTAAACATACTAAGCCTGATGCAAAAAATCCTCAAGGTGGAATCATTAAAATGGAAGCATCAGTTCATGTTTCAAATTTAATGTTGATCGAGCCGGGAACAGGAAAAGTGACTCGTGTTGGTCGCAAAATAGATGAAAAATCAAATAAATTAGTACGTTACTCAAAAAAGACAGGGGAGGTAATTAAATAATGGCTTATTCACCACGCTTAAAAGACAAATATAAAGCGGACGTAGTTCCTGCTTTACAGAAAAAGTACGGTTACAGCAGTTCAATGCAAGTGCCAAAACTTCAAAAAATATGCCTTAATCAAGGTGTTGGAGACGCTGTTTCTGATAAAAAATTGATTGAAAGTGCTATTAAGGAAATGACTACAATCAGCGGACAAAAAGCTGTTTCTACTATTTCTAAAAAAGATATTTCTAACTTCAAACTTCGTAAAGGAGTTCCAATCGGAGTAAGAGTTACTTTAAGAGGCGATATGATGTATGAGTTTTTAGATAGATTAATATCTGTTGCTTTGCCTCGTATTCGTGATTTTAGAGGAATCAATGATAAAGGTTTTGATGGAAGCGGAAACTATACATTAGGTGTTACTGAACAGATCATTTTCCCTGAAATTGATATTGATAAAGTAAGTAAGATCATGGGTATGGATATCACTTTCGTTACTACTGCTGATTCAGATGGAGAAGCTTTAGCATTGTTAAGTGAATTCGGATTACCTTTTAAGAACCAAAAGAAATAAGAAATTAAGGATAAAGGAGGGAGGATCAGATGATCCAAAATCATAAATCCAAAATCATAAAATAAGAAAAGAATGGCAAAAGAATCAATGAAAGCAAGAGAAGTTAAACGTAAGAAACTTGCTGATCTATACGCTGATAGAAGAGCTGCTTTGAAAGCTGCTGGAGATTCAGTAGGATTACAAAAATTACCTAGAGCTTCATCGCCAACCCGTCAACGTAACCGTTGTAAATTAACAGGTCGTCCAAGAGGTTATATGCGTCAATTCGGTATTTCCCGTAACCAATTCCGTGAAATGGTATTGGATGGTTTAATCCCGGGATTGACAAAATCAAGCTGGTAATTAGCTTACCCAAAGAATAAAGAGTATTAATGTATAATTATCCTGCGTGCGGGATAACATATAAAACCAAAAAAAATGACAGATACAATTGCAGATTACCTCACTAGAGTGAGAAATGCTATCAAAGCAAACCACAGAATCGTAGAAATTCCTTCTTCTAATCTTAAGAAAGAAAT
>JAPLDC010000497.1 GCA_026391935.1 Bacteroidota bacterium
GTTCGAGAATTCACTTTTGAAAAGGATCCACCTAAAGTACTAAAAGAATTATATATTGACCCTTGGCTTGAGCCTGTTTGGAGAAGTAATGAAAAAACAAATTGGAATAATTACAAAATGGCTCTTGAAGCCGATGGAAAAGAAAAACTAGTTTCTCAATTAGATGCAGATACTTTTGCAATTTTAGATAGCTGTTATAACCCCAAAACAGAAGGGCAATGGGAAAGAAGAGGCTTAGTATACGGTCATGTTCAATCTGGTAAGACTGCAAACTATATTGGATTAGCAAATAAAGCATTTGACGTAGGATATAAAATTGTTATAATTTTTACTGGTATGACAGAGGATCTAAGAAAACAAACCCAGGATCGAGTTAATTCTGGTATTGTTGGATCAAATGAACACAATGAAAAATATGGAGTTGGTTTGCTTCCTTCACATACTCCAAACAGTATAAAAGGTGCAACACATCTTCATTTTGATCTAAATTCCAAAAATGTTCAAACATTGATTACAAATTTGAGTTTGGATCAGAATATTGTATTTGTAATTAAAAAAAATGTTGCAGTTTTAAATAGTTTAATAAAATGGTTAAATAAAAAAAAGATCGCGCAAAATCCTAACCAAGAAAAAATAATTAATACTCCATTTCTAATTATAGATGATGAAGCAGATAATGCTTCTATTCAATCTTTATCAAAAAAAGATTATCAGTTAGAACAAGACGCAATTGCAATTAAAGAAATTGAAGACATTGATGAGGAAGACCTAAATCCTGAACAATTGGAAATTCTCGAAAAAGCAAAAAATAAAACTATAAAAGCCATTAATCGAAACATTCGGATTTGCTTATCACTAATTTCCCAAAAATCTTTTGTAGCATACACTGCTACCCCTTATGCAGTAATATCGCAAAGATCAGAAGGCATCGAAAAGGAATGGGAAATTGAAAACATAAAATATAAAATTGATGAAAACTCCGATTTATTTCCTGAACATTTCATTATTCCATTAGAACCATCCCCAAAATACATGGGGATTGAAAAAATATTTGGATCAGTGAAAAAAGAAGCTCTTCCCGTTACATCAACTATACCTGAAAAGGACAAGCAATTATTTCCCACAGGAAGTCATTCCTATTCATTTGAGCAAATCCCAGAAAGTTTAGAAGACGCTATTATTCATTTTATTGTTGTAATTTTTGTTAGAGAATCAAGAAACCAAAAGCAACATAATACTATGCTGGTACATTCTTCTCACAGGGTTGATAAAATCGATTATTTGGCACACAAAATTGACAACTATTTAGTGGCAATAAAAGATAAGATTAAAACAAACCCTACTATTAAATCAAAATTCAAGAAACAACTTGAACTCATAAGGGCTAATTCAAAGAATAAATTATTTGAAAAACATTTTGAATTGAATTTGGAGAAGTATACCGTCCCTGATGAAATTTCAAATACTGATATTTATTCAATAATAGACAAAGTATCACTTGTTAGTTATCATTCAAAAGAAAAAGACCCTGGATTAAAACACCATAATCATAAACTTATATATCCAAATCTTGAGCGAGATCCAGAAGATGTAAGAATATTTATTGTTGTTGGCGGAAATCGAATATCGAGAGGTTTTACACTTGAAGGACTTACTACATCTTATTTTGTAAGAGAATCCGGTACTCAAG
>JAPLDC010000114.1 GCA_026391935.1 Bacteroidota bacterium
AAACAATGATATTCTATGTTTTTGCTGTTCTGTTCGCAATTTTCGGATTGTATGTTTTCGATAAAATGCGTACGCGTAAATTAAAGATTGTGAAGAAAATATTGGAAGAAAAAGTTGACGAACGTACCGAAGAGCTCGCAATAAAAAATGCTGAATTAGCTGAGAAGAATAAAGACATAACAGACAGTATCCGATACGCAAAAAGAATTCAAGAGGCTATTCTTCCACCTGAGCATGTAATTAAAAATGCTTTTCAGAATTCATTCGTATTTTCGAAACCGAAAGATATTGTAAGCGGTGATTTCTATTGGTTAGAAAAAAAGGAAGACGAAATCTTGTTTGCTGCTGTAGATTGCACAGGACACGGTGTTCCCGGAGCATTAATGAGTATTGTCGGTTCAAATATTTTAAATCAGGCTGTTCATGAAAACATTGCGATTATTCCCGCTAGACTGCTGGATAAATTAAACAAAGGAGTAAGTGAAACCTTAAATCAAACTTCAGAAGATACGAAGTTGCGAGATGGGATGGATATTGCTTTGTGTTCCATCAATTTTAAATCGATGGAATTGCAGTATGCCGGGGCTTATAATCCTTTGTTAATTATTCGTGGCAAAGAATTAATTGAAGTAAAAGCAGATAACATTGCCATTGGAAGCTACACAGAAACTCAGCAACAACATTACACCAACCATATTATTCCTCTTCAAAAAGGAGATACAATATATATTTTCTCTGACGGTTTTGCAGATCAGTTCGGTGGACCCGATGGTAAAAAATTTAAGTTAACACAGTTCAAAACGATGCTTATGAATTTGAATGGTGTTTCTATGGATCAGCAAAAAATTGCATTGGCGCGCTCTATTGATGAATGGAGAGGAGTTTTACAACAAGTGGATGATATGTTGGTGATCGGGGTTAGGGTATAATTAAATTAATTGAAAAACATATTTTAAATTAACAAAAGTGGAACAGTAAGCACTCTAAAAAAAGGGCGTCACCGAAAAGCCATAAGAGTAGGATAATCAAAAATTTAATTTAATGGAACAACAAAATCAACCTGAAAAAGAAGTTATTTCCAAAGGCTCGAAAGTGTTTATAATTGCATCTCTTTTGATTTATATTGCTGCAATGATCTTTGTAGGTTTTTTTACAAGTGAAACCATCAACGTCACAGGATTAATCAGAATGTCTGTTATATTAATCGCAAGTATTATTACAATGATAATAAGCTTAAAGAAAAAAAATCAAAAATGGTAAGCCCATTTTCTTTGTATGATTGAATATATTTATAATTAGGAAAAGCGGACTGTTGCTATAAAACAGCCGCATCCTGATTTTTTCACAAATGCTCTCCTTCCAAATATACTCCATCACAATGAGACAAATTCTCTTTTATATCTGACCACAATAATTCGTAGGCAGAATATCAATCCCAAAATTGATCTTTATTTGGGTCCGGATTATATATATTGATAGGAATATGGATGTGAGAACTAGGTTATGTTTCACATAATTAACTATAGAAAAAAATTTTTACCGTTGGGGAGGAAACGTTACTTGAACTACATTCCTATATCCCCACCTCCGTTATCGCCTCCACCATTATTTTGTTTATCGGATCGCGATTTTTTGGTTTCTGACATTTTCCCAAAACGGTAACTGAATGTAAGTGTTGCTATGCGTGATTCTCTTTTTCTAGTCATTTCTAAATAAAAGGTAGGGTCATTATTGCCAATGATCGCCATTTTACGTGAATCTGTTAAATCGTTGATGTTTAAACTCAAAGTTGCATTTTTGAAAATCTCTTTCTTCAGGCCAAGGTCCATTGAAAACATGGCATTCACTTCTCCCTGCAATGTTGCAGTAGGTCCGTTATAATTAGCAGTAAACTGAATATCCATGTTTTTCCAAACACGCATATTGGATAACAGCTTAATGATATAACTTAAATTTTCATTTTGCAAATCTCCTTGCACATTACTTCCGTCAATTTTTGTTTCAAATCCATTCGCACTGAAAGTGATATTCCACCATTTAGTGATATCTTCTTTTAAGATCAGCTCGACACCATAAGACTGTGATTTATTTAGGTTAATGAATGTGTTAAACGAAGTGGTACTATCCGAAAGGATTTTGTAGCGTTGCATAACACCATCAGTCTCTCGGAAATAAAGGGTTGAAGTCAGAACTCCTTTGGTAAAATATTTCAAATAACTCAATTCGTAAGAATTAATGTATTCCGGTTTTAAATATGGATTACCAAAACGAATATTATATGGGTCGGAATAATCTCTGAAAGGATTCAAAGATCTAGTATTTGGCCTATTAATCCTTCTGCTATAACTAATTTGAAGTTCTTGTTCCTTTTTAAGCTTTTGGGACAAATGCACAGACGGAAAAAGATTAAAATAATTATAAGTATACTTTTCATTTGCGGTAACAGAATTTGAAATAGTATTCGCGTCCTCAGCTCTTAATCCCAATTGGTATCCGAAACTTTTTATTGCTCCCGAAAATGTGGAATACGCCGCATAAATATTTTCGGTATAAATAAAGTTATTACTCAAATTAGAATCAACAACAAAGTTGTCGGTAGTATAATTATAAACCTCAGAAACAAAGTCGCTGCCGATCATTCTCAAGGTTGTTTTTGCTCCCAACTCTAGCTTCATTTGATTTTTCAATGGTTGAACATAATCGACCTGCGCAGAAGTGATTGTGTTTTTTGTTTTTGTGTCCGTGTTTTGTCTAAATGGTGTTGAATTTTTTGGATAATACTTTAAAGCATAATCCCTCTCAGAAAAACTTTCAAGAGATTTACCTGAAGCATCTGAATAGGTGGCATCAAAAACTAATTCCTGCTTCGGTTTCGTATATGATTTTCGATAATTAATGTTGTAGTCCATGCTGGTTGGAACTTCACTTTTAGTATTGTCTCGGGAATAGCTGGCGGAAGTAACATCATTATTATCTGCTTCGTAAAAATTTACCTCCTCATTACTCTTTTCAGTTCCTGTGTTATACAAAACAGAAAATCCTAAAGTGTTTTTGTCATTCAAATAAAAATCCATTCCCGCTTTCACATTATGAGAAATGTTCTTATTCAGTTGGCTAGAATTTTGTCGCAAATAGAATGTTGTATCAGTCATCAGGTTTTTTCTCATAGTCAAACCGCTACCTGTCCTATTGTTAGAACGAAAGCCATAATTTGCATATACATTGATCTTGGAATTTCGATAACTGATATTCCCTGAAGCGTTGTATTTGTCGCCTGTTCCTACACCAGCACTAACTGAACCGTTAAACCCATTCAATTTATTTTTCTTGGTAATGATATTTATGATTCCTGACATTCCATCCGGATCGTATTTGGCAGAAGGGTTTGTAATCAACTCAATACTTTCAATGCTGCTTGCCGGAATTTGTTGCAGTATGGCAGCGCGACTTGAACCTGTTATTCCGGATGGTTTTCCATCGACCAAAACAGTTACGTTTCCACTTCCACGCAAACTGATATTTCCATCAATGTCTACAGAAACGCTTGGAATGCTTTGTAATACATCAGTAGCAGAGCCTCCCTCGCTTACAATACTCTTTTCAACATTAAATATTTTTCTATCTATCCCCATTTGAAAGGTATTCTTATCCGAACTCACCTCCACCTCATTTAATTGTTCCGTGTTGCTTTTTAATTTTATCTGCCCAAGATCTATTTCCACCGACCTCGGACGAATAGCAATCGTATCAATCACGAGTTGCTTGTATCCGATAAAATTAATTTTCATGAAGTATCTTCCGAAAGGCAATTCTGAAAGTAAAAACTCTCCCTTACTTCCGGCAACAACGACATTTACCAAGCTTGAATCCTTCATTTTATACAATGCAATGGTTGCAAACTCAACAGTTTGTTTTGTTTTGCTATCCGTAATAATTCCTTTTATTTTTCCGATGGCGGGAGCATTTCCGTCTTGAGGAAATTGTCTGTTTTGAGAAAATACAACTACAGAAGAGAAAAAGAAACTAATAAATAGTATACCTTTTTGTAAAGACATGCGGATTCAATTTTGTGTCCGCAAAAATACGAATTTAAATGCATGCAGAATAATTGATTCTGCATGCATTATTGTTAATTATTTAGAATTTAAAGTGCACAAACAAACAGTTTATTGTCGCGCTTATTGAAAATATTAAACAACGAGTTAAAATTCACATTGGCAATAATATAATTAGTATTTGCCGATTTGTATTCTTCCTCGATTGACAATATCTCCAGATCCTTCAGCTCCTCACGACTTTGAAAGCGGATATATACTTTTATCGGGAAATCATACTCGATCTGCTTGATCCCATCCTCGATCTTTATATTACCATTCAGCGCCTTTTTTAATTTTTTGTAGGCATATTTATAATCATAGGTTAATGCTGAGATGTCTGATAAAACCGCACTTCCTGTGGGGTGGCTTCCTGCACCTTTCCCTACAAAGGTTTGTTTACAAGAAAAAGCCCCTTCAACTTCTACAGCATTGTATTCATATAGAACATTATATAATTCACTTTCCCTATCAACAAAATGTGGCAATGAGTATGCTCTGTATTTGTCACCTACTTTTTGTGAAACACCCAACATTTTTATCCGTAGCCCTCGTTGTTTGGCATATAGAATATCATCATAACTGATATTTTGAATGCCAGTATTAAAAATATCATCTGGTTTCAATACGATACCAAAAGCATGAACAGTCAATAATAATGTTTTAAATTTTGTGTCAAACCCTGCAACATCGAGCCATGGATCACTTTCTGCAAATCCATTTAATTGAGCATCTTTCAATACTTCAAGGTAATCTTTGTTCTCCAACTCCATACGTGTTAAAATGTAGTTACAGGTACCATTTAAGATCCCTTTTACACTACTTAATAATTCGTTATCGTAATATTCTTCCAGATTGCGGATGATAGGAATACTGCCACCTGCAGAGCCTTCATAGATCAATGCAACATTGTTCTTTACCTGTAGCTGATACAACTCTTTGAAGTTTTCTGCCAACATTTTTTTATTCGCAGAAACAACATTCACACCATTGTTCATGGCATCACGCACAATAGCAAACGCTTCATCAGCATTGTCAATTAGCTCAACGATCACATTCAAGCTTTTGCGTTTCAGAATTTCTTCTCTGTCGTATGTAAAAAAGTCAGCATCAATTTTTCGTTTTTTGTTTTTATCTTTTACACAAATCTTTTCGATGGTTGCTTTTAATCCTTGCGAATGATTTAATACATCGTACAAACCTTGACCAACACAGCCAAAACCAAAATTTGTTTACCCAGCGGCCACTTCTACCTTTTCCTGCTACTGTGCAATGAAAACAACCTACTGAACTATACCCTTGTGAAAGCAAAGGATGTTGGGGAAGAGCATTTGCTTTCATATGATCCTTAGCTTTAGCTTCATTTTGATCGATCAAAGGATAAAATTTAATGATGTCGTCTTTTTGCTCAAACACTTTTAAATTTTGGCGATGAGCACTTTGTGCCGACATTAACCCCGATACCCAAACATCATAATTTACTTTTATCTTATCGATGGGTTCCACCTTATTTATTGAACAACACAGGTCGGGGTCGGTGTTCCAGGTTTTATCCTTTTGCGTAAAATTGTTTTTCCAGTCTTCAGGCTTCACGTCGACCACCTTTAGATTTAAAAGCCGGGTTAATGTTTCCTTGTATTCTATCGTTTCATTAAAATGATAGGTTGTATCTAAAAAATAAATTGTTTCATCCGGATTCACTTTATGAAACAGATGCAAAAGATAAGCTGCTGTTGTTCCAAAGGAAGAGGTAAACAACACTTTATCAAAATCCTTATAAAGCTCTCGAATACGATCTTCCGGACTTAACAACAAATATTTTATATTTAATTCTTCTAGATCCATTCCTATTTTAAGAAAGCGAAAATCAATGTTTTAAAACTCACAATTATTACTAACATTCCAACCAAAATCAAACCCCATTTATTAGATATTTTCGTCGACATATAAATAGAAATTGGTGCTGCAATCATACTTCCAATAACCAATCCAAAAATAATATGCCAATGACTCAATCCGATCATAGAAATAAATGTAACGGTACTTATCAATGCAACAAAAAATTTGGCCACATGAGAGGAGCCTATCGCATATCTGAAATTTCTTCCTCCCGCAATTAATGTAGTGGTTACAATAGGTCCCCAGCCTCCACCACCAACAGAATCCAAGAATCCTCCAATTAATGCAACAGGTTTGATTCGCTTTATTTTTTTTCTCGTTTTAATGTGAAGGTTCAATGCTTTTCTAACAATCATAACACCAAGTATCAACGTGTAAATAGAAATAAATGGTTTTACAAAATTTACATAATCTTTACTGATATATGAGATTGTAAATGCTCCGACAATGGCTCCAATAGCTCCCGGAATCAATAGTGTCCGAAATAATTTATTATTCACATTTTTATAACGCATATAAACCAGCGAAGATGTTCCTGTAGTAAATATTTCTGACGCATGCATACTTGCACTTGCAACAGCGGGCGTAATTGCAGGTATTCCAAGGCTCATTAAAAAAGTAGTAACAGTCACTCCATAAGCCATTCCAAAAGCACCATCAATCATTTGAGCAACAAATCCCCCCAAAATATAAAGCAAAATAGAGGAATCAACACTTGAAGCCAGATCAGTAAAATACCTACCAATTGTTTTTAAAGGCAACAATGTAAAAAACAGATGCCCTACCAGCATTAAGGCGATCACAGACATTGCGTATAATACCACAAACAAAATTTGTTTTTTCATTTGTTTTTTCACCGCTTCCTTCTCTTCAATTAAAATCGCAGTTACCTTATTCAGTTCTTTTACTTTTTTTGTAAAATCGCCTTTTAACTGACTGCGTAATACGTTAAGGTTATCAATACTTTGCTGCGTATCAACAGGTAGTGCATCATTAAAAACCTCCTTTAATCGCTTCGCCAGTGTAGGTGATTTCCCATTGGTAGAGATCGCTATTTTTAAATCTCCTTTCTGAACAATGGAACCCAAATAAAAATCACACATATCAGGAGTGTCTGCCACATTTACTAGTATCTTTAGTTATTTCGGGTAAAACCTCTTTTGCTACCAATGTTATTTTGGTATCCGGACTATTATTTAAAATAGCTGAAATTTTTTCCAAACCGATCTTTCCACCTCCAACAATCAAAACATGCATATGCTCTAATTTTAAGAAGATGGGAAATAAAGGATTTGTTGAAGTGTTCTTATTCATGACAATGCGAAATTAGCGTTTTTGTTAGCTTCCTGTTGAAACTATGTTAATTTCTATTTTTAAAATTGTTTAACTATTGTTTATAAATCGCTTTAATACACTTTTAAACTCCTATAAGCTATTTATATACTGTTTAACTATTGTCATTTACAAATACTTAAAACAAGCTCAAATAAAGGCCCTTATTGCTAATCAACATCTTAAATGTACATTTTAATTTAATAAGTATCTCCAATCTGTCAAACTCAAAGGAAAAGATTCATGCAGCTTCACAACATCGCCTATAACAATGATAGCTGGTGTCCCTATTTTTTCCTCTTCAACTATTTGAACAATTGTCTCTATCGTTCCCAATGCAACGTTCTCTGTTGGCAATGATCCGTTTTGAATGATAGCGATTGCTGTTTCACTTCTTCCTTCTGCAGAAAAAATTGATGAAATCTCCTTCAGCTTATTTAAACCCATTAAAATGACAACCGTAGCTGTCGACTTTGCAGCCAATTTAATATCCTCTGAAAGCTCTCCATTACTCTTTGTTCCCGTGATCACCCAAAAACTTTCACTTGTGCCTCTGTTTGTCACAGGTATACCCTGCAGTGCAGGAACGGCTATAGAGCTGGAGATGCCTGGCACTATTTCTGTTTCAATATTAAACAATTTTGCGTGAGCCAATTCTTCATAACCGCGGCCAAATACAAAAGAATCACCTCCTTTTAAACGGACAACGTGTCCGTGAGAAAAAGAGTGGTCCACGATCAATGAATTGATCTGATCTTGTGTATACTCATGTTTGTTACTGCGTTTACCTACATAAATTTTTAATGCATTAATAGGAGCGTATTTTAACAATTCAGGGTTTACCAATGCATCGTATAAGATCACATCGGCAGAACCAATGGCTTCTATGCCTTTTACTGTGACCAGGTCAACGTCTCCAGGCCCTGCACCCACTAGCGTTAGTTTTGGAATTATATTATCTTTTTCGTTCATCTTCTTTAATTTTTAATTGTTTTACTTTTTTGTTTTGAATCTGTCTGGTACTTATTTTAAAAAAATTATCGTACCAGCAACTTCCGAATTTTATATGATGCTTAAATTGTGTTTTCATTGTTTTATATTTTTGTCAAATTGAGCGAAGCTAAAGTTTCTCTTTCTCTGAATATTGAAGCTTGCTTTATAATTTCCTCCGCGTCTTTTAAATAGTGTTCCGCAAACTGTTCTGATGGTTCATTTTTATTGATCTGTAATACAAACTCCCTGAATGTACCGTCAATATTTACTTCTGACGTTTCCACAAAATGTTTATCAAAATCATTGATGATATCATTTTGAGTATTGGTTCGTAGATTTTTACCTAATAATAACGCTTTCGCGACACCAATAATAGTAGCATAGCTATGGTAAATGCTATCGGCATACAATCGTTCTTTGAACGCCTGTGCAGCCCACACTAATTTATCTTCTGCTTCCAAAATTAATGTTGCAACCAGATCTATCATCACTCCGGCACATTCACCGACTCCGATCTCCGTTTTAAATTCCGTTGTATGCCCCCAATCAATATACTCTTCGGGTAGCAAATTGTGTTCGTCGGCATGCGACCTTAACAATTGATAAAAATAATCTTTCCCTTGTTTATCATAATAATCATTGAAATAGTCGCCTTCGACAGCTTTTTTTTCATAATCATTCAACAAGGTGCGTAACAATGCCGGTGCGCGTTTGCTGGGCACCTTAATTATTTTCTCTGATATTCGTCCTTCCCCGTTTCCAACAACACCACCTCCTAATACAAGTTGCAAGGCAGGCACAACAGAAGTTCCAATCTTAAAAGAGCTTCCATGAAAACCTATCTGAGCCAAACTATGTTGACCACATGAATTCATACATCCGCTTATCTTTATTTTGATATCGTTATTAAAGATCAGCTCCGGAAATTCTTCTTTTACAACCCGTTCTAATTCCTTTGCGATGCCTGTACTACTTGATATGCCAAGATTACAGGTGTCTGTACCCGGACAAGCTGTTATATCGGCGACACTGTCAAATCCGGGTTCAGCTAGATTTAAATTATCCAATGCTCTGAACAAGGCAGGCAAAGCTTCTTTCGAAACAAACTTTAACAATAAACCTTGATTTATCGTTATCCGAATGTCGTCCGCGGCATAGGTATTAACTAACCCGGCCAACAAACGAGCTGTGCGTGAATTGATGTTCCCCAACAAAACACGAATGTTCACGCCATAGAAGCCTTGCTGCTTTTGCTCAAATACATTACTAACTAACCAATCCTGATACTTTTTATTATGACTAACTTTAAATGTCGTGAAAGATGTTCCTGAAACTTTTCGCTTAAATGGAACAGCCTTGTGATCAATTGGAAAAGTTGAATACCCCAATGCCAATTGCTCATCCTCAACATATTTTAATAGTTGCTCTATTCCAATCTTGTTGACCAAATATTTTATCCGCGCTTTATGTCTGCTTGTTCGCTCACCATACCGGTCATATACACGTATCAAGGCCTCCGTAAAGGGGACAATTTTATCTTCCTCTAAAAAATCAAAGGCTGTTTTCGCTAAAAAAGGTTGTGCTCCTAAGCCGCCACCGACAAGCACCTTAAAGCCCCTTACAATTTTTCCATCCACAATTTTTACTTTAGGGATAAAACCAAGATCGTGCATAAATGTATATGCCGTATCATCGTCATTGGATGAAAAAGCAATTTTAAATTTTCTTCCTAACTCCTGGCTGAATGGCGTCCTTAAAAAATATTTGAAAAGTTCCTGTGCGAATGGCGACACATCAAAAGGTTCTTTAGGATCTATTCCTGCTATTGCTGATGCTGTGATATTCCGCACAGTATTCCCGCAAGATCCTCGCAA
The DNA here is from genome assembly GCA_026391935.1 of Bacteroidota bacterium. Taxonomy (GTDB): domain Bacteria; phylum Bacteroidota; class Bacteroidia; order 2-12-FULL-35-15; family 2-12-FULL-35-15; genus 2-12-FULL-35-15. The sequence continues at coordinate 10,193 of JAPLDC010000114.1, forward strand.
TGTAATATCATCTTGTTCTAATCTGGCCCACAGATCAGGTGTTCTGTCCAAACTCACATAATAGATCTGCACATCCTGGCGGGTTGTCAAATGTAAATTTCCATTTGAAAATTCATCTGCAACATCTGCAATACCCAACAATTGTTTGGTTGTAATTTTTCCAAAAGGCAATTTCAACCGGATCATCTGGACTCCCGGTTGGCGCTGACCGTATACTCCGCGTGATAAACGGAAGGAACGGAAACTGTCTTCATTAAGTCTTCCTCCACGGAAGTCTTTTATTTTTTTGTCCAATTCCAGAATATCTTTTTCTTCCAATGGATCTTTAATTGCTGTAAATATATTATTCATGATTTCAGTTAATTAGTATGTTGATCAAATAAAAAAAGCCCTTCTGCTTTTGCGGAAGGGCTTTAAATTTTGCTTTTTACTGTTCTTAATTTTTACAATAGTGCATTTTTATCGTGCTCCGCATTCGCAGGTGGTTCATACAACACATACACATTATAAATAAGTTGAAAGTAAAAAGTCTCGAGGTTTCACTCGCGATGGCAAGTTTGCCGCGCCATCCAAGATTTAAAGTTGTCATCATTTTTTGTTTTATTGTTGTCTTTTTAAGGAGACGATAATTAAAAAAGGCTTCCCGTTTTCGGAAAGCCTTTTAAATGAAATTTAAAATATATGTTATTACAACAGGCTTTCCATAATTAAATACACATCATACAGCACATCATCGGGCTGTTGATCGTAAATAATATATTTGAAAAGTTGTTGTTCATTGTTTCTAATTCTGCAGCAAATATAAGTACGAAAATTTTAAAATTCCTAATTAAATTTTAAACTATTTTTACTCTATTACCAATTTCCCAATACCTACAATGCTTTTAGCGCTACAAATTTTATAAAAATAGACGCCATTTTGTAGCCCGTTTCGTGATATTTCAAATTGTTTTTCTGAAATTCCATTCAAGGTTTTTACTTTTTTGCCTAAAACATCCAACAATTCAAATGAATATTTTTCATTTATTTTATCCGATTGTATTATAAAGGTTGTATTATCTGAAAAGGGATTTGGAGAAACAGAAACTGTTGTGATGCTTTCTTGATCAACTATTCCGGTGGTTAAGCCTTGAAATGAAGGACCATTATGAACAACAATTTGCATTGTTCCGCTTGAACGATTTAGTGAATCAGCTGAGATAAGCGAATCACAAAACATATCGGTACATCCCGCTCCGTTATCAACACTTAAACAAAGCAAGTACGGACCGGTTCCTGAATAAACATGCGAAGGTGTCATAGATGTGGATGTTGTTCCATCCCCAAAGTCCCACAAATAGCTTAATGATGCGCCATACGACAAATTATAAATATAATGTGCATTCGGATCCGGGTTAATTGTATCATCAGCAATATTAAAAAGTGCTAAACAAGATGCAGGAACTCCGGTGACATTAACTGTTTGACAAAGTGTATCAGCAGCACATAAAAAGTTGGACACAGTTAAACAAACTGTCATTACTCCTGTTGAACCCCAAGTATGTGCAGGGTTTGCTGTAGTTGAAAAAGCTGTTCCATCGCCCCAATCCCACGAGTATGAATTTCCGATGCCTGTTGAAGTATTAAACGCAAAAAAGTTATACGGATCTGTAGAATCCGGAACCATTGTGAAATTAGCTATTGCAGAATTGTTTGCAAAAATGGTTGTTGAATCTGTCGCAGTACAACCCGCTATATCTGTAATAGTTACCGAATAGGTTCCTGCACACATAGAAGGGACAGGTATTGTGGTAGTCCCATTTGACCAAACGTAGGCGTAAGGTGCTGTTCCGCCTGTTGGCGTTGCTGTTGCTGTTCCATCACACGTTACACATCCTGTTGTATTAGTTGAAGAAAGGTTTGGAGTGATTGGTCCATCAATATTAACAGTAGTAATTGCTGTTGCTGTACATCCGGCATACGATGCTGTAACGGTATAGGTTCCCATAATGGCGGGACAAATAATCGGACTAGCAATAGTTGCTACAAAAGCGGCCGGTCCTATCCATGAGTATGTTGAAGGTCCTGGAGTAGTTGTTGCCGACAAAGTAACACATGCACCAGAACAAATAGTAGAATTTGGAGATACAGTTAATGTTGGTGCCGGAGTTGTAGAAATAGTTGTTATAGCTGTGGAAGTACAACCAAGACAACTTGTTGTAACAGTATATGTTCCTGCCCCCAAACCGCTTAAAGAAGCTCCTGCAGCCGGAGTGCCGGTGCTTATCCAGCTATAAGCACAACCACCGGTTGGTGTAATTCCACCATTATTTAGTCCGCAGGTTGCGTTTATTGGCGTTAATGTTAAACTTGGCAATGGGTTAACAGTAACTGTTGAAATTGCCGTAGCCGTGCAGCCTAAAGCTGTTCCAGTAACAGTATAGTTCATTGAAGTAGCTGGTGACAGTATTAATGGATTTACGGTTGCTCCTGTGCTCCATAAATATGTAGTAGCACCTCCTCCTGTTAAAGTTGCTATTCCGCCAGTACAAATTGTTGGTGAGTTAACATTAACAATAGGTATAGGATTAACAGTAACTATACTTGAATTTGTAGCAATACAACCCTGCGAATCAGTAATTGTAACAGTGTATGTTGTTAAAGAGGAAGGACAAGCACTTGGACTAACACCAAACAATCCGCCAGACCAATTAAAAGTGTATGGAACTGTCCCTCCTGTTACAGCAGGAGTTAATGTTGTGCATCCTCCAGTACAAAGCGCTCCCGATCCACCAATAGAAACAGTTAAAAGTGGCGGTTCTGTTATGGTCACTGTAGCGGTAGCCGATGACATATCACTATTATCAGTTACGATAACAGTATAAGAACCGGCACATATGCTGATTGCTGAAGGTGCAGTACCACCCGAAGGAGTCCAGTTGTATGTAAAAGGCCCTACACCTCCTATTACAGTTGCTGTTGCTTCCCCATTACATACTCCAAAGCAAGTAATATTTGTCTGAGCAATTGAAACTGTATGCCCTGCCGCGAAAACCGATGCACTAAGAAATAGTGTCAGTAAGAGAGAGTAGACTTTTTTCATGTTGAAAATATATAATTGAACAATGATCTATTAATAAGTTTTGAATAAACGCTTCAAGAGAATTGGAGTATATGCGTTCTTTGTTTAAAGATGTTTATTTGAAGGGAATAGTTGCATTTGAATAAATCCCCCTTCCATCGCTTTTGCAAACGCTTTCCCCCTTTGAAAAGGGGGAATAAAACAGAAACATGAATTATATCGATATCCTTCTTTGCATGCCTCTTGTTTGGGGCCTTTACAAAGGCTTTACAAAAGGTCTTATCATTGAAGCGGCAACAATGGTCGCATTTGGTTTGGGAGTTTGGGGTGGAATAACATTTTCTAATTATGTTGCTTCTAAAATTGCGAATGGATTTAACTGGCACTCTCCATATTTACCAATTGTTTCTTTTGCCTTCACCTTTTTAGGAATAATCATTCTCGTTTATTTCATTGCAAAAATGGTTCAACGCATGGTGGATGGAATGGCATTAAGTGCCTTCAATAAAATTGGCGGAGCGGTGTTTGGTGTTTTAAAATTTGCCATGGTAATGAGTGTCATCATTTTTATGATCGATGCTTTAGAAGAAAGCTACCCAACGATCTCCTTCCAAACAAAAGAAGAATCGCTACTTTATAAACCCGTTGGAAAAATAGCCCCTATGCTTATTCCTTCACTTAATAAAAGCAAAATGGCCGCAATGATGCCAAAAGCAAAAGATGTGAAGGTAGATGTGAAAGTGAAGTTGAAAGAGTGATTCACAGCCGCCCTTATCCTCGCCTTATCCGTCCTTCGGACACCTTCTCCAAAAGGAGAAGGAAAGGAAAGTCTTCGAAAGTTTGTATGTAAGTCAAAATAAAAAGGCTCCGAAATTAATTTCGAAGCCTTTTTATTTTGAGTCTAGCCCTCTCCCCTCGGGGGAGAGGATTAAGGAGTGGGGCGTCCTACCCGGCCAATGCTTCTGCTCCACCAACAATCTCCAGGATCTCATTCGTGATAGCAGCCTGACGGGCTTTGTTATATGTCAATTTTAATTCTTTTATCAACGCTCCCGCATTATCAGTCGCCTTGTGCATTGATGTCATCCGTGCACCATGTTCAGCAGCATGTGAATCTAATAATGCTTTGAAAAGTTGAGTCTTTAAAGAACGGGGTATAAGATCCGCAACGATAAATGCTTTGTTCGGTTCAAAAATATATTCAGATGTTTTCTTTTTCTGAGTTACTGCTGGCGCCTGAACAGGTAAATATTGTTCTGTTGTAGTAATTTGCACCGCTGCATTTTTAAATTGATTGTAGATCAGTTCTACTTTATCAAATTGTCCGTCTGCAAACAATTGCATGATCTTCTCTGCTACAGGTGCAACATTCACAAATGTAAGTGCCTCGTATAATTCATTCGATGGGCGTGGCAGACCAGTTTCAACAATGGTATAATCTGTTTTCTTGAAAAAGTCTGTTGCTTTTTTACCAATACACAATACACTTATTTTTGATCCTTTGTAATCTTCACGGGCTAATTTGGTAGCCGCTTTTAATACGTTAGCATTAAATCCTCCACACAATCCACGGTTTGAAGTTATTACCACCAACAATACATTTTTCACAGGGCGTTGTTTTGAATATGCTCCTTCTGAACTATCTAAACTTGCGCTAAGATTTTCTAAAATATCTTTTAGTTTTTTTGCATATGGGCGCATTTGAGTAATAGCATCTTGTGCTCTACGCAACTTCGCAGCACTAACCATTTTCATGGCGCTGGTAATTTGCTGTGTAGAACTTACAGAAACTATTCTATTACGAACCTCTTTTAAATTTGCCATTTTGTTGATGTACTAATGTGCTGATTTACCAATGTACCGATTTTAAAAAATTTGCAAAGTAAATTTACCTGCCTTAAGATCATTCAAAATATTTTTATGTTTTGCTTCTAAAAATGCAATGAATTCAGCTTCAAATTCTTTCACTTTATTAATCGGCACATTACGCAACAATCCTTTTGTTCCACAATAGATGATTGCAATTTGCTGTTCAACACGTGCCGGTGAAAATTGAGCTTGTTTAAGGATCTCCACGTTGCGGGCACCTTTATCCAATACTGATTTTGTTGCAGCATCTAGATCAGAACCGAATTTAGAGAACGCCTCTAATTCGCGGTATTGTGCCTGATCTAATTTTAATGTACCGGCAACTTTTTTCATTGATTTGATCTGAGCATTACCACCTACGCGGGATACAGAGATACCAACGTTAATAGCAGGACGAACACCGGCGTTGAACAAGTTCAACTCAAGGAAGATCTGACCATCAGTAATAGAAATAACGTTTGTAGGAATGTACGCAGAAACGTC
>JAPLDC010000022.1 GCA_026391935.1 Bacteroidota bacterium
TTGTATGTTCATTTGTTCCACGTTTATACGATTATCACCCAAAGGCAATTCCTGCACCTTACAATCATAGTAATATTGATAGTGATGAAGTTTTATATTATGTAGACGGTGATTTTATGAGTCGCAATAATATTGAACAAGGACATATTACTCTACATCCGAAAGGGACACCACACGGACCTGCACCCGGAGCGACAGAAAGAAGTATTGGACAAAAAGAAACACAGGAACTTGCAGTAATGGTGGATACCTTCCGTTCGTTGATGGTAACAGAAGAAGCAATGGGAATTGATGACGGCAAGTACTATAAGAGTTGGGTGGAGTAAACGATTTGAAGATACGTTGATGTGCAAGCAGATTAAAAAAACAATTTAAAAGAAATAAAAATGGCAAAAGAAATTAAAAATGTAGAGTACGGTTTAGAAAAAATATTTGAAGGAGCGCAAGATTTCCTTCCATTATTAGGAACCGATTATGTTGAATTTTATGTAGGAAACGCAAAACAAGCTGCACACTTTTATAAGACCGCATTTGGTTTTCAATCATTTGCTTATAAAGGTTTGGAAACAGGATGCAGAGATTATGCTTCTTATGTTATTGCACAGGATAAGATCAAGATCGTTTTAACTACCCCGTTAAATTCGAATTCAGCTATCAACCAACATTTAACAAAACATGGTGACGGTGTAAAAGTAGTTGCACTGTGGGTAGAAGATTCCAGGAAATCATGGGAAGAAACCACCAAGCGTGGAGCTAAATCTTTTATGGAGCCTACTGTAGAAAAAGATGAACATGGCGAAGTGGTGCGTTCAGGCATTTATACTTACGGAGAAACAGTTCACATTTTTGTTGAACGCAAAAATTACAAAGGATTATTTTTACCGGGATACAAAGCATGGAAATCGGATTATAATCCTACACAGGTTGGTTTAAAGTTCATTGATCATATGGTAGGAAATGTTGGTTGGGGAGAAATGAATCAGACTGTAAAATGGTATGAAGATGTGATGGGATTTGTGAATTTTTTATCATTTGATGACAAACAAATTCATACAGAATATTCTGCATTGATGAGTAAGGTTATGTCGAATGGAAATGGAAGAATTAAATTCCCTATCAATGAACCTGCAGAAGGAAAAAAGAAATCTCAGATCGAGGAATATCTTGATTTTTATGAAGGACCGGGTGTGCAACACATTGCAGTTGCAACAAATGACATCATAAAAACGGTAATGGAATTAAGAGCACGCGGAGTGGAATTTTTATCACCACCCCCACATACCTATTATGAAGAAATCCCTGCACGCTTGGGTAAACATATGAATATGATGAAAGAGGATCTGAATGTGATCGAGAAACTTGCGATCATGGTAGATGCCGATGAAGATGGTTATTTATTGCAGATCTTCACAAAACCTGTTGAAGACCGGCCGACCTTGTTTTTTGAGATCATTCAACGGATGGGTGCTACAGGATTTGGTGCAGGAAACTTCAAAGCCTTATTCGAATCTATAGAAAGAGAACAAGAGAAACGAGGAACACTTTAGTTCAATATTTAATAGTTCAAGGTACGGAAGGGAATCCCAATTTGTGAAAGCAGGTTGGGATTTTTTATCGAAATCACTATAAATAAACTACTTTTGAAACGCTATTCGAATTTCTAATGCGTAAGTTAATTTCTATATTCTTACTACTCCTTTTACAACTTAGCGTCAAAGCCCAGTTGCAGCCAGCAATTGATTCAATGGAGCTAAAGATCGCAAAAGCAACAACCGCAATCGATAAGATAAAAGCATTAAATGCCTTTGGTTATGATCTGATAGACTATGACAATAAAAAAGCATCATCTTATACGGAAAAAGCATTATCCCTTTCAAATAAAATAAATTATCCAAGCGGACAATCAGTAGCACTGAATAATTTGGCCATCATTAATAAAGAACACGGTAATTATCCATTAGCACTTGAGCAGTTACATCAGGCACTAAACATTTCTGAGATCGCAAACGATTCGAATGGAATTGCACGAACGTATTATAATATTGGTGATGTATTTAAAACATTACAAAGTCAGGATAAAGCAATCAGCTATTTTCAGTTGGCCTATAAACTGTATTCAAAATTAAAAAACAAAGAATTTGCTTTTATTTCTCAGAATAAAGTCGGGCACCTATATATGGATAAGGGAGAGGCATTGCAGGATACCAGTTATTTTGTAACGGCATTAAAATATTATTATAACGCTCTCGGAATGATGAACGGTATTAAGGACAGGGTGCAAACTTCGGCCTCCTTCATCAATCTTGCCAATGCTTACAATAAATTTGGAAGTGCCACAAAAAACAAAGAGTATCTCTTTAAATCGATGGATTATTCAATAAGGGGATTGAAAATTTCCGATGAATTAAATGACAAGATTCAGCAAGGAATAAACCTGGCAAATATTGGTGAAGTCTATTTAAGTATGGAGCAACTTCAAAAAGCGTTAAACTTTTATCAGAAAGCACTTAAAATATTTGAAACTAGTGGGGATAAATTCTGGATCGTATACATACATTCGGAGATTGGAAAAATTTATTTCCGTTTAAAAGATTATCCGAAAGCAATTGAATATACAAATAAAAGCAATGAATACGCTAAAAAACAAAACCTCAAAAAGATCCTGAAAGAAAATTACAGCTTATTGTCTGACATCTATAATTCTATTGCTGATTATAAAAAATCGCTGGAATACAACCTGTTATCTACACTATACAAGGACAGCATTTTAAATGAAACGACAACACTTAATATTACACGATCACAAACAGAATTTGAATTTGAAAGAAAGAACAAAGAGATTGAATTACTCCAAAAAAATACAGAGATACAGCAAGAAAAAATTAAGACACAAACAATACAGCGAAACTTATTAGTGATTTTAATTATCACTATTTTAATTATGTTGATCATTATTTTCTACAGATACAGGGAAAAGCAAAAAGCAGAATTTATCATTTTAAAAGCCAAAGAAACAGCTGAACAAGCTAAAGAGCTCCAAGAACAATTTTTGGCAAATACCAGTCATGAGATCCGAACCCCCATGAACGGAATCATTGGAATGACGAGCCATCTGCTTGACAGCCCTTTGAACAGTGAACAATTAGAATATGCATTGGCGATAAAAGAATCATCTAATAATCTATTGGTAATCATCAATGATCTTTTAGATCTTTCAAAGATCAAAGCAGGTAAAATGGCATTTGAGAAAACCCCATTCAACCTTTCCGAGTTAATAAAAAATTTAATCTTTACCTTACAATATCGGATCACAGAAAAAAATATTCGTCTGATTTCAAGCATCGATGAAAAGATCCCATCCATTTTGCTTGGAGATCCTGTTCGATTAAATCAAGTATTGCTGAACCTGGCAGGAAATGCAATCAAATTTACCGAAAAGGGAGAAGTGAAGATCACAGTAAAATTAATCCGCGACGATGCAAAAGAACTGCGATTATTATTTTCTGTACTCGATACCGGAATAGGAATCCCTTCCAACAAATTAGACAAGATCTTTGAAAGTTTCACTCAGGAAAATGCTACTACCACTCGCAAATATGGAGGAACAGGCTTAGGACTTACCATCGCAAAACAGATCATTGAGCAACAGGGCGGCACTATTTCTGTGAGCAGTAAAGTAAAAGAAGGCTCAACGTTTAGTTTTACCCTTGAATTCAAAAAGACGAAACTAAAAATAAAAGAAAATAAAGAGCAATATTCTGAAGCTACACTCAATCAAAATTCAGATCTCTCAAAAATAAATATTCTTGTTGTCGATGATAACCGAGTGAACCAACGCGTTGCCACCTTAACCTTAAAAAAATGGAACGCAAAAGTTTTTGTAGCAGATGATGCTATGTCGGCCATTGAGCAACTGAAAAAACAAAAATTTCACATTATTTTAATGGACATTGCAATGCCAGAAATGGATGGCTTAGAGGCAAC
>JAPLDC010000070.1:0-3124 GCA_026391935.1 Bacteroidota bacterium
CTTTATTCCGATACGGCATATTATTTTATTAATGTTGATCTAGGTGCAGGAAAACGAATTCAAAATCAGGCATCATCAGTTTTGCCTCCAACAAATAATGTTTCTTCGTTCGATGATTATGGCTTTCACGAAAATGATAATGTGAATTTTATTAAGTCGGGAAGACAATGGTATGGAGAACTGTTTGATAATATTGTCAGTTATAATTTCGCTTTTGATTTCCAAAATATTGATGGAACAGTACCTGCGACTGTAAAAGCTGCAATTGCATCTCGTGATATTACAAGTGCAGCAAGTTATTCGGTTGTAAGCCAAACTGGAAGTACAAACATTTCAATCCCTTCAACACCCGGAGATTCATATAGCGAATATGCGGTAAGTGGATCAGGTTGTTTTTCTTTTAATCCAATTAATCCTTCTGTTGTTGTTACAGTAAATAAATTGACAGCCGATGCAATGGGTTGGTTGGATTATGTAGAAGTAAATGCCAGGCGACAACTTACAATGGCTGGTGATCAAATGGCTTTTCGAGATGCACAATCCTTAGGAGCAGGAAATATTGCTCAATATACACTTGGGAGCACATTGCCGATTCAAATATGGGATGTTACTGATCCTACAAATGTTTCCCTTCAAAGCACTTCACTTGTAGGTTCAAATTTTCAATTTGAATTGCCAGCTGATACTCTTAGGGAATTTGTAGCTTTTAATGGCTTGAGTTATTATGCGCCAGAAATTTCCGGTAAAGTAGCAAATCAAAATTTACACGCTTTGTCTAACAAAGATTTTATTATTATAGCTCACCCTGATTTTTACACGGATGCCTTACAATTAGCCGCGTATCATGAAGCTCACGATTCACTTTCAACAATCGTTGTAACCCCTCAGGAGATCTATAACGAGTTTTCCTCCGGAGCTCAGGATATTTCAGCCATCCGGGATTTTGTAAAAATGTTTTATGACAGAGCAACCACTGCTTCTGAATTGCCTCAATATTTACTGATGTATGGAGATGGTTCGTACGACAATAAAAAACGATTTGCCAGCAACACCAACTTTATTCCTACCTACCAATCACTTAACTCTTCTGTATTAACAAATTCGTATGTGACCGATGATTTTTATGGTTTACTTGATGATGGAGAAGGGCTGTGGTCTCCTAGTGATGCTCTGGATATAGGAATTGGACGTTTGCCTGTCAAAAATAAAACAGAATCAAATGGTGTGCTTAATAAAATAATTAATTATACACGAACAGGTTTTGTTCCTACAGTGACAAATAATGGTTGCTCCAATTTATCGTCCAATACAACTTTTGGTGATTGGAGAAATGTTGTTTGTTTTATTGGTGATGACGAAGATGGCGGATTGCATGAAATGGATGCAAATAAATTGGCTACGATGGTAGATACAGCAGATAATGATTATAATATAGAAAAAATTTATTTGGATGCATATGTGCAAGAGGCTAAAGGGTGTTTGATCATGAATTATACCGGACATGGTGGAGAAGTTGGTCTTGCACATGAACGTATTGTTGAGGTATCGGATATCAATGGGTGGAAAAATTTTAATAACCTTCCCTTATTTTTTACTGCAACGTGTGAATTTAGCCGGTTTGACGACCCCGAAAGAACATCAGCGGGAGAGTATGTATTGTTGAATCCTGTTGGAGGAGGAATAGCATTATTTACAACTGTTCGCTTAGTTTTCGCATCCGGAAATTTTGCGTTGAACCGTGATTTTTATCAACAGGCCTTTACACCAATTGGAGGTAAAATGCCACGATTAGGGGATCTTTTCTACTACATAAAAAATCAACCGGCAGGTAATTCAACAAACAGCAGAAACTTTACCTTGTTAGGGGATCCTGCGCTAACATTAGCGTATCCAAAATATGATGTTTCAACGGATACTGTAAATTCCATTGCTGTTTCTGTTAGTAGTTCAGATACATTAAAAGCGTTATCATTAGTAACTGTAAGTGGGTTTGTAAGAAACAGTGGCGGTGCAATTTTATCCTCCTACAATGGAGTGATTTATCCGACAGTTTATGATAAATCACAAAACATAACTACTCTTTCGAACGACGCTGCTAGTCCTCCATTCACTTTTGCAGTTCAAAAAAATATTTTATACAAAGGAAAAGCAAGTGTGACAAATGGTGCATTTAAATTTTCATTTGTTGTTCCCAAAGATATTGAATACGCATATGGCATTGGACGAATTAGCTATTATGCAGAAAACGGAACGGAAGATGCAAATGGGTATTATGAAAAAGTAATTATTGGAGGCTCAAATGATCTGGCAGCGGCTGATAATGTGGGACCCACGGTGGATCTTTATTTGAATGACGCTAAATTTGTTTTCGGAGGACTGACGGATGAAACACCAGATCTGTTTGCGAAACTGAAAGATGAAAATGGTGTAAATACCGTAGGTGGTACTATTCGATATCCTTTTTCAGAGTTAAGTGAAGGAAAACATACCCTGAGTTTAAAAGTTTGGGATGTATATAATAATTCGAGTCAGTCGTATACCGAGTTTATTGTCGCACGATCAGCAGAATTAGCGTTAAGCCATGTGTTGAATTACCCTAATCCGTTCACTACAAAAACCCAATTTTATTTTGAGCAAAATCAATGTTGTCAGGTTTTAAATGTGCAGGTTCAAATTTTTACAATATCAGGAAAATTGGTAAAAAATATTGATCAGTATATTCAAACCGAAGGATTTCGTTCCGATCCTATTGAATGGGATGGCCGTGATGATTACGGTGACAAGATAGGAAGAGGTGTTTATATTTATAGGATCAAAGTAAAAACAAGTGAAGGCTCAACGGCAGAAAAATATGAAAAACTTGTTATTTTAAATTAATTAGTACATTAGCAATCCCAAAAAACGAAATTAGAATGATGGAAATTAGAGCAAACAGCAAGCGTATTATTTTATTTGCTATCGCTTTTATTGTTGGAACAGGCATTAAAGCACAAACTACTTCAAGCCAAAGAGCGGAACAGTTGCAGTTAAATACAATTACTACAGCGGTGCCATTTTTATTGATAACACCTGATTCAAGAGCAGGTGGAATGGGGGATGCCGGTTGTGCATCACTTAATGATGT
>JAPLDC010000070.1:3139-11400 GCA_026391935.1 Bacteroidota bacterium
AAATGCAATTCATTGGAATGCGTCAAAATTAGCTTTCGCGGATAAGAAGATGGGTATAGGTATTTCTTATACTCCTTGGTTAAGAGCCTTGGTTCCTGATATTAATTTGGCTTATTTAACAGGGTTTTATAAAATGAAAAAACGAGGTACGATAGGCGCATCCTTACGTTATTTTTCACTGGGCGACATCACTTTTACAGATGTTAATGGACAAACTACTGGGCAGTTCCGTCCGAATGAATTTGCGATAGATATTGCCTATGGAACAAAGTTGGCGGATAATTTTTCAGTCGGTGGTGCTGTGCGTTACATCAATTCAAACCTGACGGGTAATGCCTTGGTGGAAAGCTCTCAAACCCATGCAGGTCGTGCTGTAGGAGTAGACCTTTCCGCATTGTATAAAAAAGAAAAAGTTAAACTTGGTGATAAAAAGGGAATCGTTGCAGTCGGAATAAATATTTCGAATATCGGAAATAAGATGTCTTATTCTGATAGAGGCGAAAAGAATAGTACTGATTTTATTCCAATTAATTTGCGTCTAGGAGGTTCATTAAATATGAATCTTGATGACTATAATTCCATTTCGATATTAGCGGATGTTAATAAATTACTTGTACCTACTCCGCCAATTTATAAAACGGTGGATACCAGTGGTGCGTTAGTTTATGATGCAAATAATGAACCCGTTATTCTTGCAGGTAAGGATCCAAACAGAGGAGTTGCTGAAGGGATTTTCGGGTCGTTCAATGATGCACCGGGTGGTGGAAAAGAAGAGTTAAGAGAGATAAATTATTCTGTTGGTTTAGAATATTGGTACAATCATTTATTCGCCATTCGTGCAGGATATTTTTATGAGCATCCGACAAAAGGAAATCGTCAATTCTTTACTATTGGTGCAGGAGTGAAATACAATGTCTTTGGTTTAGATTTTGCTTATTTGATCCCGACCCAACAAAGGAATCCTCTTGAAAACACATTACGATTTACACTAACTTTCGACTTTGATGCCTTCAAAGCTCAAAATGAAGAAGGCGCAAAAACAGAATAGCCGCTTTCCGCCCTTCGGTCACCTTCTTCAAAAGGAGAAGGAAATATGAAAAAAAGATAAAATGAAATAAAGAGAAACACCCATATTCAAATCAAATGAATGTGGGTGTTTTTTTAATATTTAAATTATATGAAAATAAGAGTAGGTTTCGGATTTGATGTTCATCAACTAAAACAAGGGAACGACCTTTGGCTAGGCGGGATTAAACTTGCACACACGAAAGGTGCAGTAGGACATTCTGATGCTGATGTGTTGATTCATGCCATTTGTGATGCACTATTAGGTGCTGCAGGAATGCGGGATATAGGATTTCATTTTCCTGATACAGCAACAGAATTTAAAGGAATAGACAGTAAGATATTATTGGATAGAGTAAATCAATTACTTAAAAAGGAAGGCTATTCGATTGGAAATATTGATTGCACATTGGTATTGGAGCAGCCGAAAATAAATCCGCACATTGAAGAAATGAAAAGAACCTTAGCTTCTATTTTGAATTTGGAGGAGAATGATATTGGCATCAAAGCTACCACGAATGAAAAGATGGGATATGTAGGAAGAGAAGAAGGTGTTTGCGCTTATGCCGTTGCATTGATCCAAAAATAATTTATTCGAAGGATAAGCTATATTCTAATCCTATAATATATTGATTTTGCGGAGCAGAGATATTAAATTCTTGTTGAATCATATAATATAAACCAAACGTGCTTTTGTCGTTTCTTTTATAATCCAATCCAACAAAATAACGATTACGAGACCATAATTTATTTCCCTCAACAGCTCGAGGGTTATTAAATTGATAACGGAATTCAACAGCTAAATATGGAGTAATGGGTTTATCTAAATCATATTTAAGTTCAAATTTATTTCTGGAAAACCATTCAGGAAGACTACCAATATCACTAGAATAAACATCTCTTACCTCAGCCTGAATGCGTTGGCGATAGGAGAGCGCAACTTTTCCGAATTTCTTTTTCAAACTAATATCAAGCATCCCTCTATGACGGAAACTGATGGTGTTATCGATCTGAAATTTTTCGATACAACGATACGCTAATGAGATTTTTAAAAAATCGGCGGGTTTGTATGTAAAGCCAAGATCAGTATAAAAAAGATTGCTTCTGGTAAAATTTTCTCTCATACGATATTCCTCCGTTAAGAAGAGTCCGAACTTCTTATTTAATTTTTTGTCTACATTAAATGTACACCACAATCCAGCATCATTAGAGGTTTGCGCAAGCAAACCCTGTAGCAATTATCAAAAGTAATGTGATCTGTCTCATTAAATATAATACAGAAAATAGGTTTAAACTTATTATTTTTCTTCGTAAAAATACACTCTTATTATAGCTGTGTCTTTTAAAAAATCAATTTTCCCTATAGCAATTCTATTAATTTTTAGCCCCATTCTGTTTTCCAGGTCTGTCAATAATTCAGCCCTGAATGCAGGTTTTATCATTTCAATATTTTCATATTGTACAGTTTTGGAAACTTCTTTCTTCATCAAAAAAGTTGTTTCTAAGGCAAAGGTGAATATTAGAATAATTGTATTAATGAAGGATAATTCCAACCAGGAGCCTTTGCTTAAAGCGGTAATAAGACCCATTGCAATAACTAAGAACATGTAGGTCATGTCTTTGGTACTAATACCTTCTGTTCTGTATTTTAACATCGAAAAGACTGCAAACAGGCCAAATGCAGCTCCCATACTCATGTCGGATTTGTTAAGTATAAAAGTGATCAGGAAAATTATTAGATTGAATATAAAGAGCGTAAAAAAGTTCTCTCTGTTTTTATAAACCGGAAAATAGATGAATCGAATTAAAATAAAAACTGAAAAAAAATCAATTAAAAGTCGGATAAAGAACTTTGCCCCTAATTTTTCAAATAAGGCAAAACCTGTTCCCACGTTTTCTTCATTACTAAGTTCTTGCAGTAGTACCATAAAGTATTTTTTTTATTAAAATTAGATTAGGTTTAAAATTATTATGTTTTATTTTATTGAATAAACTAATTACTCCGAAACAATATTTGCTGATAGAACCTTCTCGGATATGATGTTTTTTCATTACTTTAATAAAAGCAGAAACGATTGCTTTGTCTTGTTTTACTTCAGCAATCACTAGATTGTGAATTGTTTTGTTTTGTTCTTCATTCTTGAATGTCAGATCAATATCAATTGTAACACGCTCCGGAGATTTTTTATTTACAAGTGTTATCCTCGAATAGTTTACCCATAATTTTGCCTCTAAATTATCCGTTTTTAGTGGTGTTTTGTGGGTCAAGAGTTGTTCTGCATTTTCTTTGATCGTACCATCAATTTGCGTTTCTCTAACCCTGTCTTTTATCGTCCTTCCCTTATTATTCTTAAATTTTACTTCAAAAAAATTTAATTCAGATTCTACATATTTTCTGAATCTTATTTTAAATCGATTAGGTTTACCCCTATGGTGGCAGAAATAAAGGTCGAAATTCTTAGTGTCGAAATAAAGCGATTCATATCTGCTGATTCTATTGCCATTAACATCTAAAATTTTATAATCATTCTTTAGTTGCTCCAGAAATAAAGGTAATTGATCGAAGGTAAAAACATATTTAGTATCGGTTCGATCCATTAATTTCACACTATCCATTTCTTTTAAAGAAATAGGATCGAACCCCTTCAATATATGTTTTAATTTATCCACAATTAATATTCGTATGTATATTTTCTGTTGGAAATAATCGCACCGTTTGCATCGGTTGTTTTCTTTTCAGATTTTAATCCATTTTTGTCATACATATAAATTGATTTTTTTATGACAATACCTTTTTCGTCTGTAGAAACTTCATACATCTTCAGTCCTTTTGCATTATAACCACTTTGCGTTTTTTCCACTACTTTGCCATTCCCGTCATATTCAATTTCCGCTGTTTTGTCTTTATTGGCATTATATTCAGTAGTTGTTCTCTTGATCAACTTGCCTTTTTCATCATAAATCATTGCTTCGGTAACATCGTTAGCCTTATTGTATTTGTGGCTTTCTTTTTTCTTGAAGGTCCCATCTTTATTGTATTCAACTTCTTCAATAACATTTCCTAATTCGTCAAATTTTTGATAGGAATCAGTACGAGGTTTTTCTTTCCCGTCAGTTTCTGTTACAGTAACCGTGGCGGATTTGATCTTGAATTTTTTTACTTCCTTTTTGCTTTGAGCAATTGAATTTAATTGAAGTAATATGCATAACAGGATGGAAATCGAGAATTTATAGTTCATAAAAATGCGAATAATGATTATTACTTGATGATCTCAATAGTGCCAAAATCTACTGTCTGTTTTTTTGCAGTGATTTCACCTTCTTTATATACAGCTACATCCGGGGGATTTATCCCGGGAAGGTAAGCGGCCTTATCTTTCGAGTAAACGTAGATCTTGTAATTCCCTTTGCGTAAATATTTAAATTCAAATACTCCATCAGGTCCTGTTTTTGTTTTGTTTCCATAAGTTGCGTCATCACCATAGATGATATAAACATCCTGGTCAGGGCTATCATATACAGCGTTAACCACCGTAAATGTTGAATTATAGTTAGTTGTATGGATTTTTCCGGTAATAGTAGAATTTCCTCCTTCGCCAGCAGGTTTTTTACAAGATGTAATTATTAAAGTCAGCGCAATGGTAAAAAGGATTAAGATTTTTTTCATAGTCATTTGATGTATTAAGATTACGTTATCACAATGTAAATATAAATTTACGTTAATAAATCTATATTATTTAATTTTATTGGGGTAAAAATTACTAAACTGCTTTAAATATTTTGTTTTGAGAGATAAATTTAGTTGGCTTTTGATCTTATTAATTTTATTGTTTTGTTTTCAATTTTATAATATAAACCTATTTGCTAAAAAAATCTCCTTTCAACAAAATTATTGAATATCTTAATTAGGGAAATAAGCAATAGGGTTGGGCTTTTGGTAACCCCTAAATTTTAGCCTAAAAGCCATTTTATCATTTCACTATCACTAACTGTTTAGCTTTGTAATGATTGATCGTAATAGAATATACACCGGCATTCAATTTGGAAATATCGATGTTCTCCACGTTGTAGTTTGAAATTTTATTTATCACTTCTTGTCCTAAAGCGTTATAAATAGAAATAGTATTTTCTTTTTCTTTGGAGATAAATTGTACAGTTACATTTTTATTTGCCGGATTAGGATAAACCAGTAAATCATTTCTTTCTATGGGGTTTTCGGAAATCGAAGTGATGCAATTCCAAGAGGCAAATGTTGGGTATAAGGTTGTAAAATTGCCTGTACCGTTTGCACATCTTGCAAAGGCAACATTTGGATTTTGAGGTCCGTAAGTGATACTATCAAAAACTACACCTGTAGAATTACTTAACATTATTTCTTCTCCACTGGCAGATAATTTGAAATTTGCATGTATATAAGATGCAGTAGTTGGATTTTGATCAGCCCAAACAATCAGATATCCGTTTGCTGGAATTACCGTATTTGCAGGGAAAGCAAACTTTGTTGGTGTCGAAAAATTATCTGTCAGATATAATCCAAATAGATCAAGGGCTGAGGAAGTGGTATTGAATAATTCTATCCAATCACCATAAAGACCATATTCACTAAGGTTCATATTCAGATTGTTTGCCATAAATTCATTGATCACTACTTCACCTAGAGATGCCGTTAATACATTAGATTGTAAAAGATAAAATTCATGTTCCGCTCTTTCCGGTGAAAACATTCCTGCAGTATTGTTTTCTGCATAAATATAATATTGCGCTTGGGCTGAGAACATTGTAAATGCGGCTCCGTAAACATTATCTCCTGCCGCTCCATCATTGTGCAATCCATCATCAAACATAGGTATTCGCGTAAATTTTTCTTGCATATTCATTCTGTATCCTAAATAAACACCATTCGTATTTGTGTTGATCACGTTGGCAGAAATTGTTACTGAACTTGCAATAGGTGGTGCTAGACTACTAGAAGTGATTGCGGAAATTGTTGGTGGCAAAGCAGAGAGGTCGGCTAATGCTGATAAATAAGGCTGGCGAACGCTCATTAAATTTGAAATACCAGGGATCGTATTACTTCCGGAAATGACATTTGCAGTCATTCCGTTTTGAAAATCTGTATAACTGAAAAATTTATTTACATCTGACAGAACAGCTGTATCTATTGTTGCTTGTAATGATGTGGCAGTTGTCTGATACAAATTACTCAAAAACATTTCATTGTTTATTGTCCGCATGTGAGCCATATACATTCGTTTGTACATGGCATTGTTCATCACGTCATTTAGTAATGGCCAATAAGGATCTGCCGAATGTATGGTAGGTGATAATTGTTGCATATTGGAGAGTGTGAGTGTTCCCATGCTCGTATAACCTGCTCCCACAAAAGGGAATCCGCCAAATGCCATGTTCATATCCCAGATAATAGGATTGAAGCGGTGATTATTATCTTTATACAAATAATAATTTTGACAAAAAGCGCCGGTGTAACTATCCAAATTCACCAATTCATTATCAAAGGAAAGCATCCACATGGCTCTGTCCATATCCATAATAGAGCTAACGTTCGAAGGGGAATTTGTGACTGTGTCGCAAAGTTTTACCAATTCATTCCATCCGGAGGTAGATTTTATTTCATAGAAATTAAAATACGCAGTACTGTCACCGGTGGTAATGTATTTTAAATTACATTTTGTAGTTGGCCCTGGTGTAACTATTGGATTACATTTTACAAAAGTATTTTCCGAAGAATAAAAATGATTGGAACAGAAGTTTTTACTGATCGGTTCTGTGTTTGAATAAAGTCCGATGTATGTCCCATTAATATAAACTTGAGAGAAGTTTGAGCGGGGGCAATCCATGTAATTATTCAAAATAGAATAAGCTAATGCTTCGCGTATCATTGATGGATCGGAATATTCGTTACTCAATTTTATATCGGTTACACCTTGGTAAGATTGATTTTTGTATTGGTCGATCGTTATGTGAAGCGGATTTTTTGCATAAGTAGAATTATAAGAGCTATTACCTTTGTATTTTACTCCGACACTGTCTAACAACAATCCGTTTATTTTTACAGAATCAGCTAATAAATATCCTGCAGCTCCGACAATAGCTGTATCCATTTGGTAATCCCAATCGGAAGGAGTAAAAAACACTTCAATTTTTTGAATTGTATTGATGTCGTAAAAGGTTGTTGTCTGGGCCTTTGAAGAGTTGTTTAAAAGAAGTAGCAACAGTAACAGGCCAACAAAAAAGTTCTTAATGGTTCTGGTCATGAAAATATTTATTGAATGATCAGTTTTGTGTTAGAAATTTTATTTTTACTTTCGATGACAGAAATAAAATACACACCATTACTCAGGTTGCTCTTTTCAATTTGCAAAATACGTTCGCTGTAATTCGAGAAGGAACGAACAATATTTCCAAGAACATCTGTGATCTGAATATAACGTGTGTTATTGTTTTCAAATTCCAGAGTTGCATGCTCGTTGGTTGGATTTGGATACAATTTCTAAAGTATCCACATAAACGATAAGTTCTTCAATGGTATCATTTAATTTATACATGATATTGTTTATGGGGCTCCAGCCTTGAAAACTTCCAGCAACATGTGTTCCTGCAGGATCGATAGAGGCTTCATTCCGAAGATCTACCAATAGTCGCAGTAAATGGTATCCTTTCGGAGCATTTTGGGAAAACCTGATCGCTCCAATTGACGTTGTATCGTTAGCGAGTGAATCGATATATATCCAACGATTGTCATCGAAATTATATCCAACGCGCGATTCGATCGGAACAAATTCTGCTTCATAAAATTGATCACCATTTACGAATTTATATTCATACTTTCTAAAAGCAGGAATATCAACAACAATGGTGTAAATATTTGTATCACTTGCTTCCTGAGCCAGTGGGGTGGTATTTGGCATCCAGTCGCCACCGGCAAAACCGGCAAGCGTTTGAAAATCACCGGAAATATGCATTCCCAAAGAACTTTTTAGGAGCCCTGTCATATCTACTGAAAATTTTACTTTTTTTGCAAAGGCAAAAGAATTTATTGTCAGTAGAACGGAGATAATTATAATTTTTTTCATGATACTAATATATGATTTACTTTTTATTTTATCAAGCTTACTCTTTTTGTAGTAGAACCGGCATTTTCACATGTAATTTTAATGACATACATTCCGTTTCCA
>JAPLDC010000018.1 GCA_026391935.1 Bacteroidota bacterium
ATCCATTGGTGCTGCATTCGGTGGGTCGCTTGCAATTACAACTTCTTCCGGACCAGGTATAGCACTGAAAGGTGAAGCAATCGGTTTAGCGTTGATGTTAGAATTACCTTTAGTGATCGTGAATGTTCAGCGTGGGGGACCAAGTACAGGCTTACCAACAAAAACAGAACAAGCAGATCTTTTTCAAGCGATGTATGGAAGAAACGGAGAGTCTCCTGTTCCAATTGTTGCTGCATATTCTCCTTCTAGTTGTTTTGACGGCGCTTTCGAAGCTTCCCGCATAGCATTGGAATTCATGACCCCTGTTTTTTTATTGACAGATGGTTATATAGCAAATGGTTCTGAGCCTTGGAAATTTCCTAAGTCTGCCGACTTGAAAGATATGAAAGTGAGTTTTGCGAAAAATGAACTGAAGGAAGGTGAAAAATATTTACCCTATAAACGTGATGGAAAACTTTCCCGTCCTTGGGCAATCCCAGGAACAAAAGGTTTGGAGCACAGAATTGGTGGTATCGAAAAAGAAAATGAAACGGGAAATATTTCTTATGACCCGGAGAACCACGAATTCATGGTGAAATTGCGTCAAGCAAAAGTGGATAAGATCGCAGAGCATATTCCATTGCAAACAATTGATCAGGGAAATGCAAAAGGGAAATTATTGGTTCTTGGATGGGGGTCAACGTATGGCTCTATCAAAACAGCTGTTCGTGAAGCCATTGCTCAAGGACACGATGTGTCGCATGCGCATGTAATGTATCTAAATCCATTTCCTAAAAATTTAGGAGAACTGTTGAAGAATTTTGATCAGGTATTGATCCCTGAAATAAATAACGGACAGTTGATAAAGATCATTCGTGATAAATATTTTGTTGATGCAAAAGGATTGAATAAGATTCAAGGATTGCCTTTTTCATCAGAAGAAATAAAAAATAAAATTGTATCGATGCTTAAATAGTATCCTTCAAAAAAAATAAAAACATTCGTAAACATTCGTAATTCGTAGAAATGGAAACAACAGAAATAAAATTAGCCGCAAAAGATTTTGTAACCGACCAGGAAGTTCGTTGGTGCCCAGGTTGTGGTGATTACTCAATATTAAAACAAGTTCAAACGGTGATGCCGGATCTGGGATTGAAACAAGAAGAAATTGTTTTTATTTCCGGTATAGGTTGTTCTTCCCGTTTTCCATATTATATGGAAACATTCGGGATGCACAGTATCCACGGTCGTGCTACGGCTATCGCAAGTGGCTTAAAAGCATCCCGTCCCGACCTTAGTGTTTGGATCGTTACCGGTGATGGTGATTCACTTTCAATTGGTGGAAATCATTTCATTCATTTATTAAGAAGAAATTTTGATGTGAATGTTTTGCTTTTTAACAATCAAATTTATGGTTTAACAAAAGGACAATATTCTCCAGCGTCACCAGAAGGAACAGTTACAAAATCTTCACCGATGGGCTCTGTTGATCATGCGTTTAATCCTTTAGCATTAGCTCTTGG
>JAPLDC010000027.1 GCA_026391935.1 Bacteroidota bacterium
TACAAAAGACAAAGTATTTTATTACGTTTACAAAATAAAAGAAGTCCAGATAATTGTAGTTGCAAATTATAAACTAGACGATGTTTATTTTAAATAATTTCAACAAAACACCTTCTGAACTTTAAAAAATTATTCCCCAGTAAGCAACTTAAATCCCTTACCATGAACGTTTATAAGCTCTACTGATTCATCCTCCTTCAAATATTTTCTGAGTTTAGCAATGTAAACATCCATACTCCTTCCATTAAAATAATTGTCATCATTCCAAATGGATTTTAAGGCGAAATTTCTATCCAATACTTCATTGGCATGCAGACAAAGTAATTTTAATAATTCAGCTTCTTTTGTGGTAAGTTTATGTTGTGCGCCTTTCAATTCAAGCACCTGGTGTTTGTAATCAAATTTATATTTCCCGATCACAAATTCACCCTCGTCAGAATTTTTATTTGATTTGCTTTCCGTTCTTCTTAATATTGCTTTTATGCGCATCAATAATTCTTCCATTGAAAACGGCTTAGTAATATAGTCATCTGCACCAACGGAAAAGCCCTCCAGCGCATCCTCTTTCATAGATTTTGCTGTTAAGAAAACAATTGGAGTATTCGCATCCAGCACCCTGATTTCTTTCGCTAACGTAATACCATCCTTGACTGGCATCATTACATCCAGAATACAAATACCGAATTTATCTTTTGAAAAAACATCATAGCCTTGTTTCCCGTTTATCGCCAGAACGGTTGAATATCCCTTAGCATCCAGATATTCTTTTAAAAGACTTCCTAAATTCGGATCGTCTTCTACCAATAATACTTTCGTTTTTTCCATGTTATTAGTTATTATTTATTATTTGTTTCGAACATTTAATTTGTTGCATCGAAAGGCAAATACAACGTAAATGTACTTCCTTTCCCTAAGTCACTTTCCACTTTGATCGAACCGCCATGTTTTACGACAACGGCTTTTACATAGCTTAATCCTAATCCAAACCCTTTTACATTGTGAATATTTCCGGTAGGCACGCGATACATCGTATCAAATATTCGTTTTTGATTTTCTTTGCTTATTCCAATTCCGTTATCTTTCACCGAAATAAAAACCCCCTCATCATCATTGCGGGTACTCACTACTATTTCAGGGTTTTCTTTAGAATATTTCAAAGCATTATCTATTAAATTAAAAAGTATATTCGTAATGTGGATCCTGTCCGCATTAATAATGTGCCTTGTAGCATCCAAATGAGAGGTGATCTGCCCTTCTTTGTTTTCAACCTGCAACTCAATATTCGTAAATGTTTGCTCAATTAAGGTGTGAATATCGATACTTTGAATTTTCAGTTTGAACTCCCCTTTATCTAAAATGGCAGTTTGTAAAATATTCTCAACGAGTAAACTCAATCGTTTATTTTCATCCCCAATCATTTTTACATAATTGCTGACCCTCTCCTGAGATTTTTCTACCGATTTATCGTTCAACACCTCAACAGCCAGTGAGATAGTTGAAATAGGCGTTTTGAACTCATGCGTCATATTACTGATAAAATCATTCTTGATCTGAGACAGTTTCTTTTGTTGAAAGATCGTTGAGATGGTATAATAAAATGAGAAAATAAGAGCAAGCATAAAACCTACCGAAACAAATAATAACACCCACATTGAACTTAACAAATAGTGCCGTTGATTTGGAAAATACACTGACAAAAATTGAGGTTTGATAAAAATATTATCAGGGGAAAGATTGATCTTAAATGGAGATTCGAAAACTTTTTTTTCTCTATCTGACATCTTCATCGAATCCGATGGAGCAAGTTTTGAGTTGGCTATCCCAAAAAAGTATTTTGCAGAAACACCTTTTTGCAAAAGTTCAAATTTTAAAACCGAATCGATTAGCAAAGTGTCAACCTTAGGTGCAAATCCGTTGTATACATTAACGCTTATCAATTCATCAAAAATATCGTTCACCATTGAATTTTTGTGTGTGATCCAATTTTGATTCGAACCAGAAGAAAATTGCTGAAAAAAAGAAGGCCCATCTGTTTTAATACGTGCATCAAAATTGCCTGAAGTAGTATCACTTGAATATTCTTTTTGTCGACTCTTTTTTACTGCGACACCATTAGAATCTGAAGCGTATTCTTCAATAATTTTTACATTGACATTGCTATTTTTCAGTAAATAATTGGTTTTATCATTCAATGAATCACTAACTAGCTGCTTACTTTTTGCTATAGGATTTCTCAAACTTGCAGTAACGATTCCCTGTTTCCTTAAATTAAATTTTCGGGTAATTCGGGCAGCAGCCGATTGTTTTTCAAGCCTTAAAACAACATTATTTAAGGCCTCATTAACACTTTGTTCAAAACGCTGTTCACCCAGATTGATGGCATTGTTTACCCAATATACCTGGATGGCAATCAAACCGATCAACGCCAAACTTGCCATGAGGGTTATCCTACGAATATTTCCTTTATTGATCATTGGGTTATACAAAAATAAGCCTTTAGCATGGGAAGCTATTGAGCTTAACATAATTTAACAGAGATTAACATCGCGTTAACAGGTATTTTGACAAAAGCAATCTACATTTGTCTTAGAAATTTCTGCAGAAAATTTACCTATAGAAAAATCGTTTTCAAAAAAGTGTGTTTGTTTAGTAAAGATCATTGTTAATTAAGGCTTCAACATTCCCACCGGATGGATTTCGTCCTTATTAACAATGAAAAAAGAGGTTCTGGAGAGAACCTCTTTTTGTTTATTATAAATTAGTATTTTTACGACACTATGCTATCTATAAAAAACTATATCAACGGCGAACTAATAGCTCCGGTTGGAAAATTATACATCGATAATTATAATCCGGCTACAGGAACAGTTTACTCACTCATCCCTGATTCTGATGAGCGAGATGTAGAATTAGCTACTCAAGCCGCTTTAAAGGCCTTTCCATCCTGGAGCAACACTCCAAAATCTGAACGCTCACGTATCATGCTTTCCATTTCTTCCTTGATCGAAAAAAATCTGGATCGTTTAGCAATTGCCGAATCAACGGATAATGGTAAGCCGGTTTCATTGGCTAAAATGGTCGACATTCCACGTGCTGCAGAAAATTTTCACTTTTATGCAACAGGCATATTACACTACGCTTCCGAAAGTCATTCGATGGAAGATACGGCTATCAATTATACGGTGAGAACCCCTGTAGGTGTTGCAGGATGCATATCACCATGGAATTTACCGCTCTATTTATTTACATGGAAGATTGCTCCGGCAATTGCGGCAGGAAATTGTGTCGTGGCGAAACCCTCCGAAATTACACCCATGACAGCTTATTTGCTTTCCGAACTTTGCATCGAAGCAGGTTTACCAAAAGGAGTTTTAAACATTGTTCATGGCTATGGGCATAAAGTAGGCTCTGCCATCACATCACATCCGAATATCCCTCTTATCTCTTTTACCGGAGGAACAAAGACAGGCGCTGAAATTGCAAGAGTGGCTGCTCCAATGTTCAAAAAATTATCATTAGAACTTGGCGGAAAAAATCCAAATATCATTTTTGCAGATTGCGATTTTGAAAAAATGATGAAAACAACTTTACAATCATCCTTTGCAAACCAAGGACAGATATGTCTTTGCGGCTCACGCATTTTAGTTGAACGATCATTATACGAGAAATTTAAAATCGAATTCGTCGCTCGCGTACAAAAAATGAAAGTCGGAGATCCAGCTGCAGAAGATACCAGGTTAGGTGCTGTTGTTTCTAAAGCTCATATGGAAAAAGTTTTATCGTATGTTGAATTAGCGAAACAAGAAGGCGGAAAAGTACTTTGCGGTGGAGTTCAAGTGAAACTGGAAGGGGCATTTTCTGAAGGATATTATATTGCTCCAACTGTAATTGAAGGATTAACATATAATTGTAGAACTAATCTGGAAGAAATTTTCGGACCAGTTGTAACCATTATGCCATTTGACACAGAGGAAGAAGCATTACTTTATGCAAATGCAACTCAATATGGTTTAGCATCT
The DNA here is from genome assembly GCA_026391935.1 of Bacteroidota bacterium. Taxonomy (GTDB): domain Bacteria; phylum Bacteroidota; class Bacteroidia; order 2-12-FULL-35-15; family 2-12-FULL-35-15; genus 2-12-FULL-35-15. The sequence goes on from JAPLDC010000027.1 coordinate 4,020, forward strand.
ACAGTTTGGACCGAGAATCTAACGCGTGCACACCGCATCGCAAATAATATTCATGCAGGAATTGTATGGATAAACTGTTGGTTGTTGCGAGACCTGAGAACTCCATTCGGAGGCGTAAAAAGTTCGGGCGTAGGCCGTGAAGGAGGTTTTGAGGCACTGCACTTTTTTACGGAGCCTAAAAATATTTGTATCAAGTTGAAATAGTATTTTTAAACAATTAATCTAAGGACATCACGTATTTTTTCAATAATAAAAACTCCCCTATATGTTATTTTGGAGAGCTCTTTTAATAATATACTTTCTCTTTAATAAATATTCATTATTGTATTTTTATTAAGATTTTTTATTCTAATAAAACACACTTCTTTCTATGCATTTTCGCACCTTTTAATCTCCCTCTTAAACACATTCTTATTTATTTTCACAACTGGAATATTTTCTGCTATAATCTGTATAATTCAATACAGATAAGCCTTTTAGTATTTCGTATTTTATTACAGATGTACGTTTTATACAAAATCTCTGAATTAAAACAGAAATAATATGACTTAAATCACAATGCAAAGCCTTGATACCATTGTCAAAACAAACATTTGTCATATTTCACTTTAATTTTAATTATTACATTTATCGCAGAAAAAAATATTTCTTTATAAAATTAAAAACCGATTTTACTTTTAAAATAAAAATAACATGAAAAAACACTTCCTCTTTATTTCAATTCTGAGCTTACTGTTATTTACTTTTCAAAATGTAAATGCGCAGTGCGCTCCTGACCTTAGCGCACCAATGCCTACTGCAACAATTGAATTACCGAATAAAATAACCATTACCATTACCCCATTAGGAAGTGGAAGTATGGAAGAGTCCGAATGGTATTTGTATAGTTCATCAGGTTCTATACTTGCCATGGGTTGTTGCGGAGCAAAAATTGATTCTGTTTTTTCAACAGCAGGGCCCTACACATTTAAAGCTACTACTGATGGCGATAACGATCTTGATCAATTTGCATATACTATTCAGTGCAACGGTTCGGTGGTGCTTTCAGGAGCTATTAATGGAGGGGAAACAAAAATATATCCCGGCATTTTAACTTGTTCATATTTCGCTCCGGTATATACATTACCAGATATTACTGGTCAGTGTTCTGCCACTGCAAGTGTTGCGCCCACTGCCACAGATAGCTGTGCAGGACTTCTAACAGGAAACACAATAGACCCATTAAGCTATGGCACAGTTGGCACACATGTTATCCATTGGACATTTGATGATGGTAGTGGAAATATTTTATCACAAACACAAAATGTAATTGTTACAGATATTCTTGCTCCTGTTGCGGATTCATTGAGTTTACCAAATGTTTACGGCCAGTGCGGAGCAAGTGTAACAACTGCACCTACAGCTACTGATAATTGTGCCGGAATAATAACTGGAATAACCACAGATCCTTTGAGCTTCAGCACGCTGGGGAGTCAGTTGATAACATGGATATATGATGATGGACATGGAAATACCTCCACACAAAGTCAACATGTAATTATTACTGATACGAATGCTCCAATAGCTGATTCTGTTAGTTTACCGGATATTTTTGGCCAATGCACAGCAACTGTTAGTATTGTGCCAACAGCAACAGATAGTTGTGTCGGAACAATAAGCGGAACAACAACTGATCTCTTGACTTATAATACTCCGGGGACACATATCATTACTTGGAAATACAATGATGGGCATGGAAATATTGCTTTGCAAACCCAAAATGTTATCATCCATGATACAATAGCTCCAGTAGCAGATCTTATAACTTTACCAGATCTTATTGGAGGTTGTTCGCTCACAATTTCTGTTATTCCAACAGCAACGGACAATTGTGCGGGCACTATTTCGGGAACCTTAACCGGTCCATTAACGATAAACACAATGGACACGACTGTGATTACCTGGACATACAATGACGGGCATGGAAATATTACCACACAAAATCAGAATGTACTATTATCGGATACAATTGCTCCGGTAGCTGATCTGGCAAGTTTACCGGATATTACCGGAGAGTGCTCTGTTACTGTTTCAACTATTCCTACCGCCACAGATAATTGTGTCGGAACAATAGTAGGAACAACAACTGATCCTTTAACTGTTAGCACGTTAGGCACAAGTGTTATCACATGGACATTCGATGACGGTAATGGCAATGTTATCACACAAAACCAAAATGTAACAGTGATAGACACAATTGCTCCGGCACCAAATTCCTATACATTACCGGGTCTGATAACAATTACTATCACACCATTGGGAACGATGGATGAGTCGGAATGGTATTTTTATAATTCAGCAGGAACTCCACTCGCATTAGGTTGTTGCGGAGCTCAAGTTGCCAATTTTTATTCAATGGATGGCCCTTACACCTTTTATGCAAGCACTGTAGGTGATTATGATCTTGATAAATTTGCCTATACAATCCAATGCAATGGCTCGATTATCCTTTCCGGCAGCATTAATGGCGGAGAGACCCAAACATTTCCCGGAATTACAACATGTGTTGCATCTCCCGTTACTTCTTTACCTGATGTAATCGGAAACTGTACAGTTTCATCAACGATAACTCCAACTGCAACTGATATTTGCGCAGGTATTATTACTGGCACAACCACTGACTCATTAACCTATTCCGGACTTGGAACTTATATTGTTACCTGGACATTTGATGATGGACACGGAAATACCAGCACTATTCCTCAAAACTTTATCGTTACTGATAATATCGCTCCAGTTGCAGATTCATTAAGTTTACCTGTTGTATATGGTCAGTGTTCAGCTATTGTAACAAGTGTTCCCACAGCAACGGATAATTGTGTTGGAAGTATTATTGGAAGCACAACAGATTCTTTAAATTATAACACATTTGGCAGTCATCTTATTACGTGGACTTTCGATGATGGACATGGAAACATTTCTACACAAACCCAAAATGTAATTGTTGCTGACACGATAGCTCCAATAGCAGATTCAATAAGTTTGCCTGATGTTTTCGGACTGTGCTCAACTTCTGTAACTATCGTTCCCACAGCAACTGACAATTGCATGGGTACCATTATCGGTGTTTCTTCAGATTCCTTAACTTATAGCGATCCGGGGGTACATGTTATTACATGGAAATTTGATGATGGTAATGGAAATATTTCCACACAAACACAAAATGTAACAATCAATGATACACTCGCTCCTGTTGCAGATCTCGCTACATTACCGGATGTGACCGGAGAATGTTCCGTTACAGTTACTGGAATACCAACAGCAACGGATAATTGTGCAGGTATTATTACGGGAACTACTACCGACCCGTTAACTGTTACTACAATTGGCACTAGTTTGATTACTTGGACATTCAATGATGGAAATGGAAATATTTCCACACAAACACAAAATGTAATTTTAATCGATACTATTGCTCCATTACCAAATTCCTACACGGTGCCAAGCAATTTAACAATTACAATTACAGCATTGGGATCAATGGCTGAGTCGGAATGGTATCTATACGATGCAACAGGATCCATACTTGCGATGGGGTGTTGTGGCTCTCAGGTTGTAAATGTTTCATCTATAGCAGGTCCGTATACATTTTGGGCAAGCACAGATGGAGACAATGATCTCGACCAATTTGCTTTTTCTTTACAATGTAATGGATATACATTACTTTCTGGAGCAATTGGTGGTGGCGACACTCAGACCTTCCCCGGTATTTTATCATGTTCAGTTTCCCCTGTTTCCGCTTTACCGGATGTAATGGGACACTGCACAGTATCGCCAGTGGTTATTCCTACAGCAACAGATTTTTGTTCAGGTATCATACTCGGAACAACTACCGATCCAACAACCTACACAACTCTTGGAGTGCATGTTGTAAATTGGACATTTGACGATGGTCACGGAAATTCTGTCACACTTCCACAAAATTTTGTAGTCGGATTAATTGACTCTTCGGTTACAGTAACCGGATCATTATTCACATCAAACGCGATAGGAGCAACCTACCAATGGATCGATTGTACCGCAGATAGTATTTTAGTCGGAGAAACTAATCAAGCTTTTAATGTACCAGTTAATGGAAGCTATGCTGTAATCGTGAGCCAGGTCGGATGCGGAATTGACACTTCGTCTTGTATCACCATCATGAATGTAGGCATACAGGATTATTCAAATGATAATGCATTTATGCTTTATCCGAATCCTGTAAAAGATCAGTTGACGATTGAAACAACAAAACCTACAACCATCGAAATAACGAATGTATTGGGCGAGGTATTAGTAGAACGTAAAATAGATAAAAAGGAAGTACTCAACATTTCCAACTTTAATACTGGGGTGTATTTCCTTAAAGACAGGAAGACAGGAAAAACAATTAAGTTCATGAAAGAATAAAGATGTGGAATAAAATAAAACCTCAACAATTAATTTTGTTGAGGTTTTTTTATGCCTGAAATTAAACGAATAAAAATTTTACAACTTCACTGCTAGTGCACAAGTCTTTTTGCAATGCTATACATTGCATGAAAGATCAAACACTTCGAAGTAAATTTAGTATCAGAGGTGAAATGGATAGGTTTAAAACTTTCCTTATACTTGTACTTCAAAACCTTTTCAAATATATTGTAACTAATGAATACAAATCGACTTATGAAAAAAAATGTTTTTACTTCGCTTTTATTGTTTGCTGTTTGCATTCTATCCCTAAAAACATACGGACAATGCAATCCTATTATTCCGCCCAGTACCGCTGTGGTGAGCAACACTCAACTTGTAAATGGCGGATTTACTCCTCAATGGGTTTGTTCGGGTGATTCGCTTACGACAAACGGTGGTTCGTTTACTGTGTACCTCGAACCGGGTGCTGTGATGACAACTGGGGGAGGGATAGATTCAATTTATGTAAAAGCTGGTGCCACACTTAATATGAACGGAGGTATTCACCAAATTCTTTACGAGCCTATGGCTATTTTGCATATATTAGGTGGCATCCCTTCCTACGACACCTGTGCTAGCATTCATTATGATTACAGTCAAGCTCCTTCAGGAGGTTGTCTTGTCACTTCTATAAGTAGTCTCCCATTGAGTGATGTTACATTCAGCGTTGCTCCGAATCCTGTAATAAATCAGTTGACAATTGAAACAACAAAACCAACAACCATTGAAATAACGAATGTATTGGGCGAGATAATGGTAGAACAGAAAATAGATAAAAAGGAAATACTCAACATTTTCAACTTCAAAACAGGGATGTATTTCCTTAAAGACAGGGAGACAGGAAAAACAATTAAGTTCATGAAAGAATAAAAAGGTGGGAACAAAATAAAACCTCAACAATTAATTTTGTTGAGGTTTTTTTATGTCTGAAATTATGCGAATAAAATTTTACAACTTCCCTGCCAAGACACAAGTCTTTTTGTAATGCTTTACATTACCTGACAGATCAAATACTTCGAAGTAAAAAATATAGATGCCGATACGCGCTTTTTCACGATCATCGTTTATTCCATCCCAAGAAAATGTCCCTTTGATCCCTAGCAATTCGTTTTGAATAAGCCGTCTTACAACTCTACCTTTACTATCGTAAACTAAAACATTTGCTGTAAATCCGGGTGTATTGAAATGGTAATTAATGTTCACCACATCATTGATCCCGTCTTCGTCAGGGGAAAATACTTCGGGAGTAATTTCAATCGAATTGTCGGTTTCTCCTGCATCATTGTATTGTGAGTTTTTATAGGCAGGTGTTGCAAAACCAACTGCTTCTGCAGCAGAATGCCAGTTGGTGCGATCTTGTGTAGGACGATCAAAATCAATACGCTCCAGTGAAATACCCTTTGTATCATTTAATAATCCAAAATGCATATTGGAATAATATTTCAAATTATCAATGATATCAGTAGAAGTTGATAAACAAACTGTTCCTCCATCAATATTCATCGCCGGCAAATTATTCATATCTAAAAACCCTTCAGGATTAGTAGTATTGTATTGTGTTTTGACAACACCAGCATTTTCACTTAAAACAATGTACTCTTGAGGAAAAATTAAATATCCATCTGTAGAAATACTTTCAGAACTTGTAACAACATTGTTGATGGTATCAAATTGAGAAAGCGTAATTGTTTTCAGATCAATTACTTTATTCGAACGATTGTAAATTTCCACAAAATCAACACCCGAAGTTTTAGGATCGAACAAAACCTCATTGATGACAATATCATTTGACAATGCCTGTTCTGGAATTGCAAAACGAGCCGAATTATCAGTTCCCAATGCATTTCCAACACAATCAGTAATGGCATTGTTAACAGTGATCGTATAAATTATTCCAACAGATAAAGCGGATGCTAATGTCAATTTCACACTTTTAAAATCAGGAGCGACTACTTTTACCTGTATCGGATTTCCAATACTATTATCGATCGTATAAATTGCAGGATTTAGCATTGAAGCACTATCTAACGCTTCATTAAAATACAATTGAATTGTATCTTGAGCAATAACGCCAACCCGAACAACCTGAGGTGGTGTGTTGTCAGGATTGTTCGCATATACAGAATTTTGTTTTCCTGGAGTTCCGCCATCCATATTGTTGGAAGCCCTCCAATTATTCATACCAGCACAAGGATTTGCTGGATCGATTTGTTCTAAACTATACCCACCATCTTTTTTTGCAGCATCTTGATACCAACCATCAGTATAGGAAACAGTGGATATGACCATGCCTTGTGGAGATTGTAACTTAAGGATCTGACCTGTGTTTGTTAATGCTGGAAAACTGACCAAAGCTACTGCATTAACCCCGGATGGCATTCCGGCCAAACCTGCTGCAGATGTTAACACAATAAAACTATCAGCAGGAATAATCATACTTGGTAAGATCTTAGTGTTTGTTCCAGCAGAAAATTTCCAATTATTCAAATTGATAGGGAAGGCTGTCTTATTGTATAATTCAACGTATTCGTCATTTGGTAATATAGTTACGACAGGATCGGGGTCGGCCATAATTTCATTTATCACCACATCAAACGGCTTTACGATATAATAAGAAAATGTTGTGACGGCAGGTGTCAATATATTTCCTGAGCAGTCGCTTAAATTTGTTAACGTAAGTGTATAGGTAGAATCTGATTGTAATGAAGTACCTAATACCAGCTCCACGCATGTGAGTGTTGCGTTTGATGTATCCGTTAATGGATTTCCGATTCCATCACTGATAGAATAATTAGCGGGAACCGCAATTTGAGAAGCATCCAGTGCTTCCGAAAAACAAACGGTAATATGTGTTGAATCTACAACAGTAACACTTGAAATTGTTGGGGAAACAATATCTGCTACAGCTGAATAAACACTGTTCTGAATCCCTGGAGTTCCACCACTCACATCTGTAGACGCAATCCAGTTAGTTGAAGCAGGACAACCAAGAGGTGCATTCGGATTGATCAATTCCAAAAGCATTCGTGCTACGATTGAAGATTTCAACAAATTCAACAGCAGGTAATCCAACAACAGGGCTCGGATCAGCAAATATTTCATTGATGATGATATCCTTATAAACTGCGGTAACGGGTGCTAAATAAGTGAATGTTGTATTTGCTGTTGTAATAGCGTTTGCGCTCAAATCCTGAACATTTGTAACTGTCAATGTATTTAAAAGTCCACTTGAAAAAAGTGTTGCAAAGGTCAAGTGCACAAGACTTAAATTTGTTGCATCGCGCACTGCAGCAGAAGGATTTCCTAAACCGTTATCGGCTGAATAGTTTGTTAGTGTTTGGGATGTTGTCAGATCAACATTTTCATTAAATAAAACATCAACTGCTGTATTCGATAGAACTGAAGAAGAAACAATGGCAGGAGCAGTTACATCAACAATGATGGCTCCATTATAAAAATCATCGAAATAAAATTTTGTTGCTGAACTAACTGTATAAACAGTTGCAACACCAAAAAAATTTGAAGTCGTATAGGTGTTGTCCGTTCCTGTTGCTTCTAATCCATAAGCCGCACCACCAAGTGGATCAACAAATAAACTCCAGTTCCCTGATGCATCACGCGTAACTTTTACTCCGATAGCAAAGGCTGCAGCTATTTGTCCATTTGTTCCCCTGCAAACAGAAGTGCTGGTCAAACCTGTTTGACGAAATAATTCAACAGCATCCAAACTCAAGGCTTCACCAAATTGCAGATAATATCCATTTAATGATCCTTCTAAATTTGCCTGATCAGAAACCAAATAAACCCTTCCATAATTACTTGATGAAGGAGAAAAAGATTGTTTGATATAAAAATTCCACTGAAAATTATCTATTGAAGTTCCTGGACTTGATGTTGAAAGGTAGCTGGCACCGCCAATAGTATTGTTGAGTTGTAATTGTTGGGAAGCATTGACAATAAATTCTGTAGCATCACCCGTCCAAGTTGGAGATGAGCTGAAATCGCCATCCGAAAAATTGTCAGTTACCTGAGCACTTGCAATAGAGGTAATAAATAAAAATAGAAATAGAAATAAAATTGAACGCATGAGTATCATATATTATCTAGTAAATATAGAAAAAATGGGCGAAAGCAGAATTAAGAAATGTTTAAATAATTTTAACC
>JAPLDC010000004.1 GCA_026391935.1 Bacteroidota bacterium
TAAGAGTTGGATTTTAGAAAATGTTCTAAAATCCACTCTTTTAAAACGATCATGCTTTCATTAAGCTGTTGTAGCTCAGTGGTAGAGCACTTCCTTGGTAAGGAAGAGGTCGGCAGTTCAATCCTGCTCAACAGCTCTTGATGAGAGAGTTGATTAGGCTTAGGTTTTTTGAATCAGAATTAATAAATAAACAAATAATAAAACAACAATTTAATAATAAATATCAATGGCTAAAGAAAAATTCGACCGATCCAAACCACACGTAAACATCGGAACTATCGGTCACGTTGACCACGGTAAAACTACCTTAACCGCAGCAATCACTGTTGTATTAGCTGAAAAAGGTTTATCTGAAGTAAGAGATTTCTCTTCTATTGATAATGCACCTGAAGAAAAAGAACGTGGTATCACGATCAATACTTCTCACGTAGAATATACTACAGCTAATCGCCATTATGCTCACGTTGACTGTCCGGGTCACGCGGATTATGTTAAGAACATGGTTACAGGTGCTGCCCAAATGGACGGTGCTATCCTTGTTGTTGCTGCTACTGATGGTCCTATGCCTCAAACTCGTGAACACATTCTTTTAGCTCGCCAGGTTGGTGTTCCTAAGATTGTTGTTTTTATGAATAAAGTGGATATGGTTGACGATCCTGAGTTGTTAGAACTTGTTGAAATGGAAATTCGTGAGTTATTGTCTTTCTATCAATTTGATGGTGACAATACTCCTATCATTCAAGGTTCTGCTTTAGGTGGTTTGAATAAAGATCCTAAATGGATGCCGAAAATCATGGAATTGATGGATGCTGTTGATAATTTTATTCCAATTCCTGTTCGTGAAACTGATAAAGCTTTCTTAATGCCAGTTGAAGATGTATTTACGATCACTGGTCGTGGTACTGTTGCAACAGGTAAAATTGAAACTGGTGTTATCAATTCAGGTGATGAGGTTGAGATTATTGGTATGCAAAACGAAAAATTGAAATCAGTTATTACTGGTGTTGAAATGTTCCGTAAGATCCTTGATAGAGGTGAAGCAGGTGATAACGTTGGTCTTTTGTTACGTGGTATCGATAAAAAAATAAATATCGTCCTCAATTCTATTTACGTACTACTGACGTAACTGGAGAAATTGAATTACCAACAGGACGCGACATGGTTATGCCTGGTGATAACGTTACAATTACCGTTAAATTAATTGTTCCGGTTGCTATGGATAAAGGTCTTCGTTTCGCTATCCGTGAAGGTGGTAGAACCGTTGGTGCTGGTCAGGTAACTGAGATCATTAAGTAATAAATAATACATAATTAGTATAGACAGTAGGTAGTGGAAAACACTGCCTGCTGTTTTCTACTAATAATGGGTGGTACTCAAAAGTGTTTTTTTTTGAGTTTTGGATATCACATTTTGGAGTAAATAAACAGGTGTGGTGCAAGGGTAGCATACGGGTCTCCAAAACCTTTGATTGGAGTTCGAATCTCTCCACCTGTGCTGAATTAAGTTAAAAGGTAGAAGGCTTAGCCCCAAACTTGAAACTTTAAACAAAAAAATTATGAGCAAATTCAAAACATATATTGATGAAACAGCGAATGAGCTTTTTCATAAAGTAAGTTGGCCATCGTGGAGCGAATTACAGAGCAGTGCAATTTTAGTTGCAATTGCTTCAATAATTATCGCATTGATCGTATTTGCAATGGATTTTACTTTCAACAAAGGAATGGAAGCTATTTACCATTTATTTTAATAAAAATATAGAGTTAAAGAAATGAGCGAGCAAACAAAAACCGACACCGTTAAAAAATGGTATGTGGTAAGAGCTATCAGTGGTCAGGAGAAAAAAGTGAAGCAGTACATTGAATTGGAAATTAATCGTTTGGGATTAAGCAATTTTGTTTCTCAGATATTAATTCCTACAGAAAAAATTTATCAGATCCGTAACGGAAAGAAGGTTAGTAAAGAGCGTCCTTTTTATGGTGGATATATTTTAGTTGAAGCAGCATTAGTTGGTGAGGTAGCTCACGTAATAAAAAACATTACAGGTGTTATTGGGTTTTTAGGTGAAACTAAAGGTGGAGCACCAGTTCCAATGCGATTAACAGAGGTAAACCGAATATTAGGAACCGTGGATGATCTTGCAGAAACAGATGCACAATTAAACATTCCTTTTATTGTTGGCGAAACCGTAAAAGTAATCAATGGCCCATTCAATGGTTTTACTGGAACTGTTGAACGTGTAATTGAAGATAAGAAAAAATTAGAGGTAATGGTGAAGATCTTTGGAAGAAAAACGCCTTTAGAATTAGGTTACCTTGAAGTAGAAAAAGAAAATTAATAAAGACGTGATATTAATATTCAAAAAAAGCCTGGCTTCCACCGGCTCGTGACAGTTTGAATAGGTTGATCAAAAATTAGAATAAATAAACAATACCGTTTAAAGCAGAAAAAAAGTTTAAATATTTTGAAAAACTTTAAACTTTAAACTTTTAGACTTTAAACTTTAAACTAAAAAAAGAAATGGCAAAAGAAGTAAGTGCTTTAATTAAGCTACAAATAAAAGGAGGAGCAGCAAATCCTTCACCTCCAATCGGACCAGCATTAGGTGCAAAAGGTGTGAACATTATGGAGTTCTGTAAACAGTTTAATGCTAGAACTCAAGATAGAGCAGGGAAAGTAACTCCTGTTATCATCACTGTTTATAATGATAAATCATTTGAATTTATTCTTAAACATACACCTGTTGCAGTTTCTTTGTTGGAAATAACAAAAGTAAAAGCAGGTTCAAAAGAATCAAACCGATTAAAAGTTGGTAACGTTTCATGGGATCAAATTCGCACTGTTGCTGAAGGTAAAATGCCGGATATGAATTGTTTCACAATCGAATCAGCGATGAGTATGGTTGCAGGAACAGCTCGTAGTCTTGGATTGACCATCACAGGTGAGTCTCCGCTTAAAAAGTAGTAAGTTTAACTGATGGAGTCCGAATAAAGTAAGACGTTTGCACATCATAATTTAAAATAAATGACAAAAATCTCAAAAAACAGAAAGCTTGCGCTTTCTAAATATGACGCTACAAAGTCATATTCTTTAGCAGAAGCTGCTAAGATCGTAAAAGAAATCACAACAGTAAAATTCGATGCTTCAATCGATATCAGCGTTCGTTTAGGTGTTGATCCTCGTAAAGCAAATCAAATGGTTCGCGGGTCAGTTTCATTGCCTCATGGTTCCGGAAAAACAATGCGTGTTCTTGCAATTGTTACTCCAGATAAAGAAGCAGAAGCAAAAGCTGCAGGTGCTGATTTCGTTGGTTTGGATGAATACATCGAAAAGATCAAAGGAGGTTGGACAGATGTTGACGTGATAATCACTATGCCTTCAGTTATGGGTAAAGTTGGTGCTTTGGGTCGCGTATTAGGACCTCGTGGATTAATGCCTAACCCTAAAACAGGAACTGTGACCATGGATATTGGTAAAGCAGTTACTGAATCAAAAAATGGAAAAATAGATTTTAAAGTTGATAAAGCCGGGATCGTTCAAGCTTTAGTTGCTAAAGCATCTTTTGATAGCAACAAAATTGTAGATAACGCAAATGAATTGTTACAAACAATAATGAAATTAAAGCCTTCATCAGCAAAAGGACAGTATGTTAGAAGTATTTATTTGAGCTCAACAATGAGTCCGAGTATTGAGATCGACACAAAATTCTTAGGGCAATAATTTTAAAACAAATCATCATCTGCCTTGGCTTCCACTAAGCAGATAAAATTAAATAAAAATGAAAAAAGAAGATAAAACAAAAGTAATCGATGCATTAGTAGAAAAACTAAATGCAAATAACAAAATCTACTTAGCTGATTGTTCTTCTTTGACTGTAGAAAAAGTTAACCAATTCAGAAAATCTTGTTTCGAGAAAAATGTTTCGGTAACTGTTGTGAAAAACTCATTGCTTAAAAAAGCATTGGAAAGAGCAGAAGATAGCCGTCTTACTGGATTAATTCCTGTATTAAAAGGTGCAACTGCTTTAATGTTCACACAAGTTGGAAATGCTCCTGCAAAATTAATTCAGGAGTTCAGAAGAAAAAACGATAAGCCTATTTTAAAAGGTGCATTCGTTGAAGAGAACATCTACATTGGCGACAATGAACTTGAAACTCTTGCTAACATTAAAAGCAAGAACGAGCTTATCGCAGATGTGGTTGCATTGCTTCAATCTCCAGCTAAACGAGTTATCGGCGCTTTGCAGGCAAATGCAGAGAAAAAAGATGCAGCTTAATTGGCATACAGTTTAAAGAAAGAAAAGTTAAAAATTTAATTAGTAACAAATTTAAAAATCAAATACAATGGCAGACGTAAAAGCAATTGCTGAACAGTTAGTAAATTTAACTGTTAAAGAAGTGCAAGAATTATCAACAATACTTAAAGATGAGTATGGAATCGAACCAGCAGCAGCAGCAGTAGTTGTAGCAGCAGGTGGAGCAGGCGGAGACGCAGCAGCAGCTAAAACATCTTTTGATGATATTTTAGTTGAAGCAGGTGCAGCTAAATTAGGTGTTGTTAAAATCGTAAAAGATTTAACAGGATTAGGTTTGAAAGAATCTAAAGATCTTGTTGATGGCGCACCAAAACCACTTAAAGAAGGTGTTTCTAAAGAAGAAGCAGAATCATTGAAAAAACAATTAGAAGAAGCAGGAGCAAAAGTTGAGATTAAATAAGCTGTTTCTAATACACAATTTATAGTCATCATCCTCAGTTTTCAAGCATGTCTTGAAGACTGGGGCAATTGACTTTAAAGTGTTTAGTTGTTTTTATCTTATTAACCTCGTTTGCCAAATGATTCATTAATTGTGAAAGCAGACTTAATACTTAAGCACCTTGGCTCAGACTAAAAAAACACAGAGAATAAGTTTCGCATCTATTAAAAGTCAAATTGATTACCCTGACTTTTTAGATATTCAACTTCAATCGTTCCAGGATTTCTTTCAGTTGGAAACAACTTCAGAAAATCGTCAGAACGAGGGATTATTTAAAGTTTTCGCAGAGAACTTTCCAATATCCGATGCACGTAATAATTTCGTGCTTGAATTCCTAGATTATTTTGTTGATCCTCCTCGTTACTCTCTGGAAGAGTGTATTGAGCGTGGTTTAACTTACAGCGTTCCGCTTAAAGCGAAATTACGCTTGTATTGTACAGATCCTGAACATGAAGATTTTGAAACAATCGTTCAGGACGTATACTTAGGTACTATTCCATACATGACTCCAAAAGGTACATTCGTTATCAATGGAGCTGAGCGTGTTATTGTATCTCAGTTACACCGTTCACCGGGTGTGTTCTTCGGCCAAAGCCGTCACGCTAATGGTACTAAACTTTATTCAGCAAGAGTTATTCCTTTTAAAGGATCTTGGATAGAGTTTTCTACCGATATAAATAACGTGATGTATGCATACATAGATCGTAAGAAAAAATTACCTGTAACGACATTATTAAGAGCTATCGGATTTGAAAGCGATAAACAGATCCTCGAAATATTTGGACTTGCTGATGAAGTAAAAGTTAGTAAAGTTGCCCTAAAAGCTTCAATCGGACGAAAATTAGCTGCACGTGTTTTAAAAACATGGATAGAAGATTTCGTTGATGAAGATACCGGTGAAGTTGTTTCTATTGAACGTAACGAGGTTATTATTGACCGCGAAACGATCCTGGATAACAATCACATCGATATGATCGTTGATGCAAACGTAAAATCGGTAATCCTTCACAAATTAGATGTGAATGCAGGTGATTACGCCATCATCTATAATACATTACAAAAAGATACTTCCAACTCAGAAAAAGAGGCTGTGGAGCATATCTACCGTCAATTACGTAACGCTGAGCCACCTGATGAAGAAACGGCTCGCGGTATCATCGATAAATTATTTTTCTCTGACAAACGTTATGATCTTGGTGAAGTAGGCCGTTACAGAATCAACAAAAAGTTGAATTTGAATACACCTTTCACAACTAAAACTTTAACGAAAGAGGATATCATCTGTATCATCAAATATTTGATTGAACTTATCAATTCAAAAACTGATGTGGATGATATTGACCACTTAAGTAACCGACGTGTGCGTACAGTTGGAGAACAATTGTATTCTCAATTCGGTGTTGGTCTTGCGCGTATGGCTCGTACTATTCGTGAACGTATGAACGTTCGTGATAATGAGGTGTTCACGCCTACAGATTTGATCAATGCGAAAACATTATCTTCTGTTATCAATTCGTTCTTCGGAACAAATCAGTTATCTCAATTTATGGATCAAACAAACCCTCTTGCAGAAATCACGCACAAGCGTAGACTTTCGGCACTTGGGCCAGGAGGTTTGTCACGTGAGCGTGCTGGTTTCGAGGTTCGTGACGTTCACTATACGCACTACGGTCGTTTGTGTACTATTGAAACTCCAGAGGGACCAAACATTGGTTTGATTTCTTCTTTATGTGTATTTGCAAAAATTAATAAGTTAGGATTTATCGAAACACCATATATGACCGTTACTAACGGTAAAGTGGATATGGAAAAATCTGTTACTTATTTAAGTGCAGAAGAAGAAGGACAAAAAATTATTGCTCAGGCAAATTCTCCGATCGATGCGAAAGGGAAATTTATTGAGACAAAAATAAAAGCACGCTACGAAGGTGACTTCCCTGTTGTTGAACCTGAAAAGATCAACTTGATGGACGTTGCTCCAAATCAAATTGCTTCTATTGCTGCATCATTGATTCCTTTCTTGGAGCATGATGATGCCAATCGTGCATTGATGGGATCTAACATGCAACGTCAGGCTGTACCTTTGTTACGTCCTGAAGCTCCGATTGTAGGAACAGGTCTTGAGCCATTAGTTGCACGTGATTCTCGTGTATTAGTGAATGCTGAAGGTGACGGTGTTGTTGAATATGTAGATGCTACTGAAATTGTGATACGTTACAATCGTACAGATGATGATCGTTTGATCAGCTTCGATGATGATTTGAAACGTTATCAATTAACGAAGTTCCGCAAAACCAACCAAAGTACTTGTATCAACTTGAAACCGATCGTTACGAAAGGTGAAAAAGTTACGAAAGGACAAGTATTGTGTGATGGATATGCTACACAAAATGGTGAATTAGCTTTAGGTCGTAACATGAAAGTGGCGTTCATGCCATGGAAAGGTTACAACTTTGAGGATGCGATCGTTATCTCTGAGCGCGTTGCTCGTGAAGATATCTTTACGTCTGTTCACATTGATGAGTATGCATTGGAAGTACGTGATACAAAACGTGGTTTAGAAGAATTAACTTCTGATATTCCTAACGTTTCTGAAGAGGCTACAAAAGACCTTGATGAAAACGGATTGATCCGTATCGGTGCTGAAGTTAAAGAAGGTGATATTTTGATTGGTAAGATCACTCCGAAAGGAGAAACAGATCCATCACCGGAAGAAAAACTTTTGCGTGCTATCTTTGGTGACAAAGCTGGTGATGTAAAAGATGCATCTCTTAAAGCGCCTCCATCATTGCGTGGTGTTGTTATCGATAAAAAATTGTTCTCAAGAGCAATTAAAGATAAAAAATCGAAAGCAGAAGAAAAACCATTACTTGATAAGATCGATAAAGAACATAGTGCTGATGTTGCAGCATTAAAATCAAGACTTATTGATAAACTTTTCACTTTAGTAAATGGTAAAACCTCTCAAGGTGTTATTAATATTCTGAAAGAAGAAGTAGTGCCAAAAGGAACTAAATTCACTCAAAAGAGTTTAGAGAAAATTGATTTTTCTACTGTTAATACTAGTAAATTGACTACTGATAAAGATGTGAATGACAAGATTAAAATGTTACTTCACAACTATAGCATTAAGTTCAATGATCTATTAGGGGCATTTAAACGTAAAAAGTTTGCTGTTACGATTGGTGACGAATTACCTGCTGGTATTGTACAACTTGCGAAAGTGTACATTGCTAAAAAACGTAAGTTGAAAGTGGGTGATAAGATGGCTGGTCGTCACGGTAATAAAGGTATCGTTGCACGTATTGTACGTGATGAAGATATGCCGTTCCTTGATGATGGAACTCCGGTAGATATCGTATTGAATCCACTTGGTGTACCTTCCCGTATGAACTTGGGTCAGATCTATGAAACTGTTCTTGCTTGGGCCGGACAAAAATTAGGAGAGAAATTCTTTACTCCGATCTTTGATGGTGCAACTACAGATCAGTTGAATGAATGGACCGACAAAGCTGGTTTACCTCGTTTTGGACGTACGTTCCTTACTGATGGTGGAACAGGTGAGAAGTTTGATCAACCCGCAACTGTAGGTATTATCTACATGTTGAAACTTGGTCACATGGTGGACGATAAGATGCACTCCCGTTCTATCGGACCATACTCTCTTATTACGCAACAACCATTGGGCGGTAAAGCTCAATTCGGAGGTCAGCGTTTTGGTGAGATGGAGGTTTGGGCACTTGAAGCTTTTGGCGCTGCCTACATTCTTCAGGAGATCCTTACAATCAAATCTGATGACGTTGTAGGTCGTGCAAAAGCTTATGAAGCTATTGTTAAAGGTGAAAATATGCCAACTCCGGGTATCCCTGAATCATTCAATGTATTGTTGCATGAATTAAGAGGATTAGGATTGAATATTTCACTTGACTAATAAAGAAGTTTAGAATGGTGTTTCTGAGATCCTATTTCAGAAACACCAAACTTTAAACAAAAAAACTTTGAACCTTTAAACAAATAAAAAAATGGCTTTCAAAAGAGATATCAAATTAAAAAGTAACTTCTCGAAGATCACTATTAGCCTTGCATCACCGGAAGCAATTCTGGAACGTTCAAGCGGTGAAGTAGTAAAACCGGAAACCATCAATTACAGAACTTACAAACCAGAAATGGGCGGATTGTTTTGTGAAAGAATTTTCGGACCTGTTAAGGATTGGGAATGTGCTTGTGGAAAATATAAACGCATCCGTTACAAAGGAATTGTTTGTGACCGTTGCGGTGTTGAAGTAACAGAAAAGAAAGTGCGTAGAGAACGTATGGGACACATCAATTTAGTTGTGCCTGTTGCTCATATCTGGTACTTTAAATCATTGCCAAATAAAATTGGTTATCTGTTAGGTCTTCCAACTAAAAAGTTGGACATGATCATTTATTATGAGCGTTATGTTGTAGTAAATGCAGGTGTTAAAGCTGTTGATGGAATTAATTATTTAGATTTCTTATCTGAAGAAGAGTATTTGAATATTCTTGATACACTTCCTAAAGAGAATCAATATTTAGATGATACTGATCCGAATAAATTCATCGCTAAGATGGGTGCTGAGGCATTGCAATCATTGCTAAGCCGTGTTGATCTTGATGGATTATCTTTCGATCTACGTTTAAAAGCAAATACAGAAACGTCACAACAACGTAAGAACGAAGCGTTGAAGCGTTTGCAAGTTGTTGAGAGCTTCCGTCATGCAAATCAAAATGTAGAAAATCGTCCTGAGTGGATGATCGTAAAGATCGTTCCAGTTATTCCACCGGAATTGCGTCCATTGGTTCCATTGGATGGTGGCCGTTTTGCTACTTCTGATTTAAATGATCTTTACAGACGTGTTATTATCCGTAACAACCGTTTGAAAAGATTGATCGAGATCAAAGCTC
>JAPLDC010000335.1 GCA_026391935.1 Bacteroidota bacterium
CAGAAAAAATGGGTGTGAGTGAAATTTGTAAAAAGTGGGATATTCAGAACGTTGATCAGCTGATAGATATTCTTGGATTGATGGGTGATAAGGTAGATAATATTCCGGGTGTTCCAGGCGTTGGTGAAAAAACGGCAATTCAGCTTATTAAAGATTTTGGGACCATCGAAAATTTATTACAAAATACCGATAAGCTAAAAGGGAAATTAAAAGAGAAAATAGAGCAAAATAAAGAAAAAGCAATTCAATCGAAGTGGCTGGCAACCATTATCTGTGATGTGCCTGTAGAATTTGATGAAAAAGCTTTGGAAATTGAAGAACCTAATAAAGAAGCTTTAAAAGCTTTGTTCACAGAATTCGAATTCAGAAGATTGGCAGAACAGGTATTTGGTGAAACGACCGCTTCCGTCAGCAATCAATCGGAGGCTGTAAAGACTATTGTTGCTAAAACCAAAAAAAACAATCCTGATCAGATGGATATGTTTGGAGAAGTTGGTGAGACAGAAGAGATTGAAGAGGAAGAATTGTCGGAAGCCCCAAAAGTTTTCAGCACAATAAAAGATGTACATCACGCTTATTATCTTGTTGATACAAAGGAAAAACGAGAACAATTAATTCTGGAATTAAATAAACAATCGGAGATTTGTTTTGATACAGAAACTACAGGTCTTGATACTCAAACTGCTGAATTGGTTGGTATGTCGTTCGCATTTAAAATTACAGAAGCGTATTATATTCCATTCTCTGCTGATCAGTTGGAAGCGCAGTCTGTTTTAAATGAATTCAGATCTGTTTTTGAAAACGAGAAGTTGACGATTATCGGTCAGAATATTAAATATGATATTTCAATTTTGAGGAGATATGATATCGGCATCAAGGGGAAATTGTTTGACACGATGGTAGCGCATTTTTTGATCCAACCGGAAATGCGTCATAATATGAATGTACTGGCCGAAACATATTTGAATTACTCACCGGTCTCAATAGAGTCACTCATTGGAAAAAAAGGAAAAGGGCAGTTAAGTATGCGTGATGTCCCTCTTGAGGAAATTAAGGAATACGCTTCAGAGGATGCTGATATAACATTTCAATTGAAAAATAAATTTGAAGGAATGCTCAGCGATCCGATTACAAAAAAATTGTTTGAAGAAATTGATATTCCACTTATCCCTGTTCTTGCTGCGATGGAGGCTGAAGGAATTGCTTTGGATAAAAATGCATTGAAAGAATTGTCAATAGAATTAGAAAAAGATATTTTAATTGTAGAAAAAGAAATTCAAGGATTGGCAGGCACGTCCTTCAATGTTTCATCGCCAAAACAAGTTGGCGAAATTTTATTTGAAGTATTACAAATCACAGAAAAACCAAAAAAAACAAAAACTGGGCAGTATGCAACAGGAGAAGAAGTGTTGGTGAAATTAGTTGGAAAGCATGAAATTGTCGGAAAGATTTTAGATTATCGTGAATTGGTAAAACTCAAAAACACTTATGTCGACACATTACCTTTATTAGTTAATCCAAAAACCAATAGAATCCATACTTCGTATAATCAAGTAGTGGCTGTTACAGGTCGGTTGAGTTCCGATAATCCTAATTTGCAAAATATTCCAATTCGTACAGAAAGAGGAAGAGAGATCAGAAAAGCATTTGTCCCAAAAAATGAAAATTATATTTTGTTGTCTGCAGATTATTCACAGATTGAATTACGCATCATCGCTGAGTTGAGTAAAGATCAGGGAATGATCGATGCTTTTCTTTCCGGACAAGATATTCACAAAGCCACAGCAGCAAAGGTTTACGGAGTTTCTTTGGAAGATGTAACATCCGACATGCGTAGAAACGCTAAAATGGTCAACTTCGGTATTATTTATGGAATATCTGCATTCGGACTTTCTGAACGTTTAAATATTCCACGAAAGGAGGCTGCTGCAATTATCGAAAATTATTTTGATAAGTATCCTCGGATTAAAGCATACATGGATGAAAGTATTGCACTTGCCCGAGATAAAGGGTATGTAGAAACGATCATGGGTAGAAGAAGAAATTTGAGGGACATCAATTCAAATAATCATACTGTTAGAGGTTACGCGGAGCGGAACGCGATTAATGCTCCTATACAAGGAAGTGCAGCTGATATGATAAAAATTGCAATGATCAACATTCAAAAGGATTTTATTGAAATGGGTGTCAGATCAAGAATGCTTCTTCAAGTGCATGATGAGTTGGTATTTGATGTGCTGAAAGAAGAATTGGAAATTGTAAAGCCAATAATTGAAAAAAGGATGAAATATGCAATACCTTCATTGATAGTTCCGATGGAAGTAGGAGTGGGAATAGGTATTAACTGGCTGGAAGCACATTAAGTCAAAAAAAATTGAACGTGTCTTCTTTTTTAGAACCCGTAACCCTTATAATCTTTTGTGAACTCTTCAGGAAGAATTGTAGAGTTTACTTTTAGATTTGAGTACTCATAAGTTTCAAAAACTCCCTGGTCATCATATACTTTATTACAAACAGGTAATAAATATTCTTTATCAATTAATAATATTGTTAATTTCCCATAAGCATTCGGGACCTGAATTATCTGGCCTTCTTTTACATCATTGTACCAACTTACTTTTGGATTATTCATTAATACCATATACTCACTTACTTTTAATTTTCTTGCGATGGTGGTTAAATTTTCTCCCGCTTTTACAGTATAGGGTACCCATGCAAAATCAGGAAATGAAATCGCCAGTTTATAACAACTTCTTCCATCTATTTTATCATCTCCGATAATCACAAAATATTTATCCAATTTGTCTCCTGCACGTTTTAATCCGTCTTTTAAAATGTCGTAGAGATATTGAAATCCCATTTCATGAATGGTATGGTGTTGATCTTTTCTCATTAACGTTCCGTAAGGGTCGAGGTTGAAGTTCATATAAGGAAATGATCCTGGATTTACGAGTGCTTCAGAATTATTTTGGCCTTGTACCCATAGAACTTCCGGACCGTCTAATGATAAATATAATTTTCTTGGTGAGACTTGTAATTTAACTTTTGACTCATAGTGAGTCATTTTACCTTTAATGCGTTCGTTGCAAGACAAATTAAAGCGCAATGTTTTTACATTTTCAACAGCCTCAAAAATTTTATCTATCAATTCACGGTTATTCGTTATGTTTTCGCTCTTTATTGAACGAAAGGAGATAAACAACGTGCAGAAAGCAAAAAGTCCTATGAATAAAAAAATATGTTTTGTTTTAATCTTCATCATGAAAATAAAAAGTTTTACAAATGTAATCTCAATTTTAATTTAAAGTTAATTTAATTTAATCAATCGGCTGTATTAAAATCCATAACCTTTAAAGTCCTTCGAAAATTCATCTGGTTTGAATGGTACGTTTATGCGTATATTCTTAAATTCATACGATTCATAAAGCCCTTCCTCATCATAAACAATTATATAAATTGGAATAAACGTTTTTTTATCTACGAAAAACAGTGCTTTATTTGAATAAGGGATTGGTATCGTAAGCTTTTTTCCTTCTTTTATAGACCCATAATAACTCGAAAGGTCATTCTTAAAGCGAATTTTGTAATCACTTGTATTCAATTTTTGAGCAATACTGGAAACCGTTTCCTCTTTTTTTGTAATGTATTCGATATACTTATATTCCGGAAAGTTCATAATGATCTGATAACAGTCCTTATTATCCCATTTAACTGTTCCGCCATAAGTGAAATGTTTGTCGAAATCCTTAGGCGATTTTAATATGGTGTTAGCTATTATTGAACCGATATAAGTAGTTCCTAATTCAAAAATAGTATGATGTTGATCCTTCCGAACAATGCTTCCCAAAGGGTCGAGGTCAAAATTTAATAAGGGTATCGATTTTGAATGAACAATAGCATTCCCATTGTTGGAGGATTGCACCCAAAGCATTTCAACACCTTTTTCAGGACTATGAAAATAAATTTTTCTAGGGTAAACATTTATTTTAATAAACGATTCGGCAATTAAAAAATGGTCTCCGATTCGTTCTGTAGCTTTAATATTACAGGTTTGAGACTTTATGTTTTTGATACTATCAAGCATATGCTCAACAACATCTTTGCAGGATAAATTCTTGTTTTGAGAAGCGCTTCCTATAAAAAGAGTTGTAATCAATAAAATGGCGATGGGTCTCAATATTCTCACCCTACAAATTTAATAAAAAAGCGCCCATTTTCTTTATTTTCAAGACCTAATAGATAAAATTAATTCTGTAATTTCGTACAAATAAACCATCATTATGAAGATTATCGGAATTATTCCTGCTCGTTATGCTTCAACTCGCTTTCCTGCTAAACCATTAGTTGATATTGGGGGAATGACGATGATCCATCGTGTATTCATGCAGGCAAAAAAGTCGAATTTGTTATTTGATGTTGTTGTTGCCACTGACGATGAGCGTATTGCTTCACATGTCAGGTCTTTTGGTGGAAATGTGGTTTTGACAAGTGATGCACATCAAAGTGGTACTGATAGATGCTTTGAGGCCATTCTTTCTTTTTGTCCGGATGCGGATGTTGTGGTCAATATTCAAGGAGACGAACCTTTTATTCAACCGGGACAGATTGATCTCGTTGCTTCTTGCTTCAATTCCCCAGAAGTTCAGATTGCTACTTTAGTAAAAAAGATCAATACTGATGAGGAACTGTTTAATGTAAATATTCCTAAAGTGCTATTGAATATTAATAAGCAGGCCATTCTTTTTAGTAGGCAAACAATCCCATTCATTAGAGGTGCTGAACCTAAGAATTGGCTGAAGGAGTTCACTTTTTACAAACATATCGGCATTTATGCCTATCGCACCAATGTTTTAGCCGAAATTACGGCTTTAAAACAGTCTTCTTTGGAACTTGCCGAGGCACTAGAACAGCTTCGTTGGCTTGAAAATGGATATAAAATTAATGTTGAGATTACTGATTTTGAGAGTGTTGCAGTAGACACCCCAGAGGATCTTAGAAAACTCAGCAAATTTTTGTAATTTTAGCCTTTACAAAAGGGGCATTACTCCATCAATTGAAATGAACGTAGAAAAACATATCGGTGAATTATTATATGACCACAATTGTGTGATCGTTCCTGATTTGGGTGGTTTTGTAGCCAATTATTCACCTGCAAAAATTGATCCTTCTAGACATTCGTTTATTCCTCCATCAAAAAACATTGTTTTTAATATCAATCTGAAGAAGAACGATGGATTATTAGCCAATCATATTGCTATTTCTGAAAGTACAAATTATCCGCAAGCCTTAAAATATATCCAGCATTTTGTTGACGATGCAAATCTTCAATTAAAAAAGGGAAGTAAATTGAAAATAGGGGAAGTGGGGACTCTCTTTTTAGATGTTGAAAGGAATATTCAATTCGAACCCGCAGCAACCAATTTTTTATTGGATGCTTTTGGCTTGGCGCCATTTTATTCCCCAGCTATTAAACGTGACAATATTGCTAAGCGTAGCTTTTTGCTATGGTTTGGATCCCTTTGAAAACAGATCTTTTAAAGGGAATTAATTATTCGACGATTAATCCTTTTTCCAAAAAAGAAATAATTATACCTCAGCCGAAAACGCTTGTTTCAATTGTAAATAATGATACTACAGCGACAAAGCTTGTTACCAAGGATTCTGTAATTCAACCTGTGGCTTTGACTTTGATAGATCCTGTTGTGCCTGACACTACTGCTGTTGCTAAAAATTATATCAATATAGATTATAAATTTCATTTAGTCGCAGGCTGCTTTCAGATTGAAGAGAATGCAGTAAAATTTGTTCAAACATTGCAAGCCCAAAATTTGAACGCTGCAATTATTGGACAAAATAATAAAGGATTATTTGTTGTTTCTTGCGGTGACTTCCCTTCCCGAAAAGATGCTTTGAACGAACTGGACGAACTTCGTAAAGTTCAACCGAATGCTTGGTTATATAAAAATTAATAATTTCTGTTATTATTTTTGATACCTTTTAAATCATGAGATTTATTCTGATCTTCATTATTGTAGGCATACTGGCATCTTGTAAATCGCCTTTGCCTGTTTATTTTGATAAGCCCATCGGCATACAGCAAGATAGTTTTTCAAAAAGTATTCAAGGGAATTTTTATCCTTTAGAGGACATACTGAATAAGGGGCTTGTTAGTTTCGAAGAAAAATATTATATCAAAAATGGGAAACTTGTTATAAAGAATTCCAAAACTGTTTTACAGGATACGACATCATCAGCAATAACTGAAAATGAAACAGTTTTATATAATGATACAACACTTAAAACTTCAAGGGTTGAAGAAGAAAATAATTTCTATAAGATAGCTGCTCTCAATTCAATTGCTCTTATTAATATTGATTCATCTATTGAATGTATCACGAAGAAAAATAAGATTGTTTTTGGCTTTCTGAAGATCTCAAAAAATAAAATATTACTCAATCTCATCGATTCGTTAGCAAATAATTATGAAGTGGATTTGTTTCAGTTAAATGAAAAATTAAAACTAACTAGCTATAAGGATGATTATTATTTGAATGTTCTTACTCCTTTTGGATGGGAATATCTTAAAATAGAAGTCTGGAACAATGGTGAGTTTTTAAATTTGCTGCCTTTTTATTTTACAACCTATAACGATAAGACAGATAATGTGAAAGAGTTTCTAACATCAACAGAGGGGATTTATCCGAACTTAAAACCAATCTATAATAAGGCACACCTCATTATAGGGCTAAAAGCAAAATCTAATCCTAAATTAGTCAAGGAGAAATTCAAAAAATCGGAAACCAATATTGAATTTATTAAAGTGAAATAATTAAATTTTATTGCTCTATTGTCTTATCTTCCTCTTTTGCCAATTCATTTTTCTCTCTGCTTTTTTTATAAATTCTTATTGCAAGAATGAGTGTAAGAGAAAAAATTATCAGTCCAAGTAGTCCCCAAATAAAGCCGCTGCTACTTTTCAATACAATAAGAAAAACGATTGCAAATAGAATAACCGTTGCAACTTCATTCCATAAGCGTAACTTGAAGGAAGAGTGTTTTACATAATCCCGTTGTAATTGTTTGAACATTACATGGCATTCCATATGGTACAATATTAATCCTCCTACAAAACATAATTTAAGGATAAAGTAGGGTTGAAATAAAAACACCTCTATTGGCCAGTGGAATAGGATCCAGGATCCGAAAATTACTGTCAGAAACATCGATGGCCATGTTATACCGTACCATAAGCGTTTTTCCATGATTTTGTATTGCTCCTGCAAAATACTTTTTTCAGGTTCCGGTTTTGTTTCCGCCTCTGTATGATAAATAAATAAGCGAACGATATAAAATAAACCGGCAAACCAGGTTACTACAAAAATGATGTGTAATGCCTTAAAATAGGAGAAGTCCATAATCTGATGAATTTGTTTAATGTAAAGGTAGCGGAAAAAAAAGATTCTGAATAATAAAATGTATGTGTTAATTAGCAGATTTTGCCTTGCAAAATGAATGTGATTCAATTCCGGGAAGAAATAAAACGCATATCTTTGTGTAAATAATAATTTCTATGAAAGCGAAAACATCAAAAGAGTCGTTGACAATTCAAACTCAAATAGTTTTACCGAATGATACCAATACCTTGGGTAATTTATTTGGCGGACAATTATTGCAATGGATGGATATTGTCGCTTCTATTGCGGCTCACCGTCATTGTAAACGTGTTGTTGTGACAGCATCCGTTAATAATGTTTCCTTTAATATGCCTATAAATCATGCTAGTTTGGTGACGTTAGAAGCAAAAGTGTCAAGAGCTTTTAATTCTTCTATGGAAATTTTTATTGATGTTTGGGTTGAAGATCACGTTACCGGAGAAAAAAGAAAATGTAATGAAGCTATTTACACGTTTGTTGCTGTTGACCAAAATGGTTCTCCTTTGCCTGTACCCGAATTGATACCTGAAACTGAAGAAGAAAAATCGCGTTATGAAGGTGCATTGCGAAGAAAGCAATTGAGCCTTATTCTTGCAGGGAAAATGAAACCGAGCGAGGCTACTGAACTAAAGGCTTTATTTTCATAATTTCCTTGCCCTTCAATTAATAAACACTTTCTCGTCGATATCCGTCATACATTTGAAATGTCCTTTTGGACATTTGTCATAGCCAATTTTTGAGCAAGGCCGGCAAGAAAGATCTTTTACCTCCACTATTTTTGATTTAGGGTCAGGCAAATAGGGCGTAAATCCAAAGGCAGGAACGGTATTTCCCCAAACAGAAATGATCTCTTTTTTGAATGCCGCCGCAATGTGCATCAGTCCTGTGTCATGCGAAATTATTTTCAATGCTTGTCTGACAAGCGAGGCGGATTGATTTAAATTATATTTTCCACAAGTATTATAAACGTTCGTTCCTGCAGCTTTTACTATTTCTTCCCCACGATAATGATCCTCCTTTCCTCCTAATAATATTATGGGTATAGATTGTTTTTTACAAATGGAAATGATTTTTTCGAGTGGTAATTGTTTCGTGAAATGTTTCGCTCCAATTACAAAACCAATATATCCATTTTGATGTGAGGTAGGAAGAGAAAGGATATTTACTTCGTCTTTTTCAGGAATGAAATAATCTAATCCTTTGTTGTCATTTTTTATTCCGAGTTGTTCAACTGTTTTTAAATAACGATCCACAATATGGTCAATCGGCATTTTGTTGATTTTAAAATTAACTAAAAGCCATTTTTTGAAATTTAATTTTGAAAAAGCTGTGGAGGGTTTACCTAAAGCCTTTTTGACCTGCATTGAACGGATATTATTATGCAGGTCAATAATAAAATCGAAATTTTCTTTTTTTAATTGAGTTACCACTTCTTTAACATCCTTTTCAATTATATGAACTTTTGTGACGTAAGGATTGTTCTCTAAAATATTTCTAAAGGATATTTTTGTGAGATAATGGATTTCAAAATCTGGTTTTTGTTCCTTTATACAACGTATCACAGGCGTAGTTAAAACAATGTCGCCAATAGAACTAAAACGTATGATGAGTATTTTTTTCAAGATTTTGTAGATGCTTATATTCTCTGGCGCTCATTTCTTGAGCTGCAAGGGAGATTATTGAACCGACCAGGTAGCTCCGTCTTTAGTATCTTTAATTGTAATATTTATTTTATTTAGGTCATCACGCAATTTATCAGAAGCAGCAAAATCTTTTTTAGCTTTTATCTCTTTACGAATCTCCAAAATAACTTCCATCACTCCTTGTAATGCTTTGTCTGTTGCTGAATTGTTGTTTTCGGGTCTTAGCCCCATAACGTCAAAAACAAAATCATGCATTGTTTTTTTTAATACTGAAAGATCATCCGCTGTGATCGTTTCTTTACTATCATTTACTGAGTTGATGATCCTAGCCCCTTCAAATAAATTGGCAATTAAAATAGGAGAGTTGAAATCATCATTCATTGCATTGTAACAATTATTTTGCAGCTCCTGAATATTTGAAGTAGATGTATCACTTATTTTTAAATTTTCCAACGTTTTAATAGATGTCATTAATCGAGCATATCCTTTTTCAGAAGCTTGTAAGGCCTCATTTGAAAAATCAAGTGTGCTGCGGTAATGCGTCTGTAACATAAAAAAGCGTACTGCCATAGGACTATATCCTTTTTCAAGTAGCGGGTGATCACCGGTGAATAATTCCCCCGGCAAAAATCCATTTCCTGCTGTTTTCGACATGCGTACACCATTGACAGTTAGCATATTTGTATGCATCCAATAATTTACTGGAGCCTTGTGGTTACACGCTTGAGACTGAGCTATTTCGTTTGTATGATGTGTTGCCTGCAAGTCCATTCCTCCACCATGTATGTCAAATGTTTCACCTAAATATTTACTACTCATTGCAGAGCATTCGATGTGCCATCCTGGAAAGCCCCATCCCCAAGGCGAAGGCCATTTCATTAGGGTTTCGGGTTTTGCTTGTATCCAAAGTGCAAAATCCAGTCGTCCGTTTTTTTCATCCTGTCCACTCAATTCTCTTGTCCCTTCAAGCAATTCATCCATTTTTCGATTAGTCAATTGTCCGTAAGAAAATTCACGGTTATATTTTTCAACATCAAAATAAACGGTTCCGTTTTTTATATAGGCATATCCTTTTTCTATGATTATTTTGATCATTTCTATTTGCTCACAAATATGTCCGGTAGCGGTTGGCTCAATACTAGGAGGGAGTGTATTAAATTCACGCATCACATCATGAAAACCAAGCGAGTATTTTTGGACAATTTCCATAGGTTCAAGTTGTTCCAACTTTGCTTTTTTTGCAAATTTATCATCCCCTTCATCCCGATCACCCTCTAAGTGTCCCGCATCAGTTATGTTTCTGACATAACGAACTTTAAAATTTAGATGGAGTAGGTAGCGATATATAAGGTCAAATGACATGAATGTGCGACAATTACCTAAATGTACATCACTATAAACCGTTGGTCCGCATACATACAATCCAACCATTCCTGGATTTATCGGAACAAATTTTTCTTTTGTTCTTGATAGTGTGTTGTAAATAATTAATTGATCTTGCATAGGTTATTATTTCTGCTTTCAAACTAACATAGTTGCCAAAAAGTTCTTATTAAACAAAACAAGCTTTGTTAAAAAAAATGGACTTATGAAATATTCATAAGTCCAAAGATATTAAGTTTTCGTAGGTTTTACGAAATTGTTGATTTATTCTTCAATAACACTATCTCCAACATATTTGCCTCCTTTGTAAACAGCAATTCTGTTTAAAATACCATCTGAATTATAGAAATATACTTTTCCGTCAATTAACCTGTTCTTAGAAAAAGTACCGTCTTTTGTAACTTGTTTATTAGAATTTAATAGTTTCCAATACCCTTCTCCATTAAAAGGTTTACCTAAATTGTCTTTCTCATTTTTTTGAGCAACGATAGGAGGTGCTTCCACAGTTTTTGTTTCTACTACTGTTTTTACAATAGGTTTTTTGGGTTCAAATGTTTTAACTGAGGAAGGATCAATATTTCCACCGTTAAAATTTTTCACGGATTTCATATCACCATTTTCATAATATTCGGTAACTGGTCCCGCCTCTTTTCCTTCAGCCCAATTTCCTTCAATCATAACTTGACCGTTAGGATGATAATACTTTTGTTCTCCTTCACGTTTTCCGGTAACTCCAAACTTAAATGCTTGTTGAACTTGACCATTGTCGTAATATAATTTATAGTCACCAACCCAACGGTTGTTTTTCCACATACCTTCTTCTTTTATTTTACCGTTATCGTTATACATTTTCGCATAACCATTTGGGCGGTTATTTTCATAAGTGATGACACTTTTGATATTTGTATTGCAGTAGTACTCTTTCCAAATACCTGTTTTTTTGCTATCCAAAAACTTCCCTTCTTCAACTTTTTGATCATCTTTATAGCATTCCTTGTGAAGATCCTTATTTAAAATGATCCATTTGCCTTGCTTTTTGCCATTAGCATCAGTAAAATTAGTCGTGTCTTTTCCAACAGATGACTGAGCAATAGCTATCTTGCAAGTGATAAAGAATAATATTAGGAGAGCCTTTTTCATTCTATTAGGAGTATCTTTTGAAATTCTAAAATAAATTTAAAACAAATAATTTAAAGTATAAGCACTTTTTAGACCAACTAAAATTTTTCTTCGACCGATTTCAAATGACTATAGTCAATACCTTGCTAGATTTTACGCAAAGGATAGACCTAAAGTTACACTATTTTTATTATTTTTTTAAATTTTTGATCATATCGTTTGTCATGCTTTTTAGATCATAATCCGGTTTCCAGCCCCAGTCTTTATAAGCGTCAATAGAATCAATGCTTTTAGGCCAACTGTCTGCGATTTGTTGACGAGAATCAGGCTTGTAAGAAATGCTGAAATTTGGAATATATTTTTTAATTTCCTCAGC
>JAPLDC010000406.1 GCA_026391935.1 Bacteroidota bacterium
AATTCGTTGCTTGATTTGCCAAGGAAGCAATAGCTGAGTCATATAGTGAAACCGATACTTTTGATCCGTTACCAGTTTGCATTCTTTTTATTAGTGCGACCAAAACTCCTTCTTTCAATTGATGAGCGGCAAGAATATCAATCAAGGCGACAGGCATTTTTATAGGTCCGCTTTCTTTTGTTCCATTCATGAACATAAATCCCGTTTCTGCTTGTAGCACAATATCGAAGGCCGTTCGGCTATTTTCTTCACCGAATCCTGAAATGTGTGCGTAAATTAATGTTGGATTTGTCTTTTTTAGTGTTTCAAAATCCATCCCTAATTTTATGTCATCTCCTTTTTTGTAATTTGAAATAACAATATCAGCTTCTTTAATAAGCTCAATTATTTTTGATTTATCTGATGCATCCTTTAGATCAAGGAACATGCTTTTTTTATTCCAATTTACGGATGCATAATAGGCAGAAGAATTTATCTTTTGATCCTCTTTAGCGATCTTCCAGCTGCGTGTGACATCACCATTTGTGGATTTATTTTCGATCTTTATAACTTGAGCTCCTAATTCTGCAAAAAACATTCCTACAGCTGGACCTGCGAGGACATTCGCTAGTTCAATAACTTTTAAATCTTTAAAAATAGTATTCATTCAATAAATTTAAATGGTGAAGAGCTGAGTAAGTTTTATAAATATAATAAAAACAAAAGATATGTTTGATTCCTATTTTTGAAGAAAATAGTTTTGGAAATTGGAATTTATTAAAAGTACTCGGGAGGAGATTCGAACTCCCACGTCTTTCGACATACGCCCCTCAAGCGTACACGTCTGCCAGTTTCGCCACCCGAGTATGCTGCAAATGTAAAGGTTTTTATTGAATGAAAATGCAGATTTATTCAGTTTTGAAAAGAAAAATAGTGTTTGTTTTTTTAGCTGTCTTTGTTAGAATTATGCGCTATTTATTTTCTTGATCAGATAGTTTTGTCCTACAAATTCACCACATGTTCGGATAGCACCAACTGTAACGCCTAATACA
Organism: Bacteroidota bacterium; assembly: GCA_026391935.1. Classification (GTDB taxonomy): domain Bacteria; phylum Bacteroidota; class Bacteroidia; order 2-12-FULL-35-15; family 2-12-FULL-35-15; genus 2-12-FULL-35-15. The sequence goes on from JAPLDC010000406.1 coordinate 1,032, forward strand.
CCATGCATATTTAAATTTTGTCCTGTAAATAAGAGATTCGGGATTTTAGTTTTTGGAGAAATAAATGTTCTTAATGGGTCGCGATAATCTTTTGCTATGCCATATAATCCTCCATCTCTAGCACCGATATAATCACGATATGTAAGTGGAGTAGAAGAGGAATAAGATTTAATAGCGCTTCTCAATTTTGGAAATTTTTTTTGAACTTCATCTATCAAACGTTCCGCTCTGTTTATCTTAAAATCTTCATAAGATTGACCACGGCTATCATTGTGCATTGGGATCGTTGAAAAAGTATTTTGCCATTCTTTTAATTCATCATATTGCATATAGCCTAAAATCGTTAGGCTGTCCGCATATTTTTCAGAACGGGATGATTTTGGAATAAACACGCAATAGCCATCAGGCCAAGCGTTTCCGGTAACATTCATACTTGACCAAACATCGTTGCGTTTGTAGTGGTAATAATTGCTGTTCTTGTATTCGAAGGTGTTTGGTTTTAATGCGATGTCAACAATAAAAGCAGAGGATGAATTTTCTAGACTTTGCAATCTGTTGCTGTATGCTTTTTTTATCTTAGTAGATTCAAGAATATTCATTGTTGTAGCCGGATGAATATTTGAAATAAAATGTTTGCCTTCAATTTTTTCCCCATCTTTTAATTCCACATGAGTAACAACGCCATCTTTTTCAACAATTTTTGTTACTTCAGCGTAATTGCGGATTTCTCCACCCATTGCTCTAATGTTTTTTGATAATAGTCGTTCGATCTGAGCACCACCATCAACGCATTTGTAGGAACTTTCTATGTATGTGTTTACCACCAATGCATGAACATAGATAGGTGTTTTTGTTCCGTCTCCTGCATATAGTGGATTGGAACCAGCCAATACGTTTTGCAGTTTCTGGTCACTTGTTATGCTTGCAATAAATTCTTTTGAATTTACATCAAGATACTTTGTACCGAACATGGGTGCATCATCCTCTTTTAACTGATACAAAGGAAAGTAATCACATATCTCCTGAATCTGTTTAACATATGTTTTTAATGCTTCTCTTTCTTTTGGGAATTGTTGTGATAGTTGTTCAACAAAATTATCATATCCTTGAGCGTGTCTATATTCTGTTGGGTCTCCTTCAAAACTGATCAAGTCAAAACCGTCTATATCCATTTTATGCAAATGGAGTTTATCCATAATATCAAAATACTTGAAACTTTGATTCAGATTTTGTCCTTCATCTAATCCTCCGATGTAATGTATTCCTGTATCAAATATTGCTTTATCACGGACAAATATTTGTAAACTTCCCCCCAATTGCCGATTCTTTTCAAGTACTAAAACTTTATACCCCTCTTTGCTGAGAATATAAGCACTTTCAAGTCCTCCCAATCCACTTCCAATTATTACTACATCGTATTGTGACATTTTTTTCTTTTACTTTTTAATGATGTATGTGATGTTTGAGGTCAATTTTGTATTGTCGATCTTTTCGAAATTAAAGCCATGTTTTTTTACAACATCCAAAAGAAAAGAGGAAGATACAAACTCTAATTTATTTTTAGTTTTATTAAATCCGACATTAGTAGAAAAAAATTCTGTGTATCGTGTTCCCCAATGCCTTCCTTTTAAACTGGAGTCTGCATCTCTCAACAATACCATTCCTCCCGGATTTAAGCTATCCATGCATTTGATAAGTAATTTTTCTTGCTCAGTAACAGGTAAGTAGTGCAAAATGTCGCTCAAAATAAATGCATCACTTTTTGGAAGTTCGCATTCTGTTGCATCTGCAGTAAAAAAAGTAATGTTGTTTGTTTTCGAAAAGCAATTATTTGCGACAGCAATTTTTTCTTCGTAATAATCTGTGCCTATTACTATTCTGTCTTCACTCATAAAAGCAAGCATATACGGAAGAAATCCATAACCACATCCAATATCTGTAATGGTTCCTTTTTTAGGCAATAGGGATTCGAAAAGCGTGTAGTTTCCTTCTAATTTTATTTTGATTCGCATATACCATTCTAATACTGGCCCTTTGTAAATATAATTTTTGCTAAGGCGATTAAAATAATAATCCACGGTTTCTATTTCTTTTCTGATCTTCGAATATTCAGCCTTAAAATATTTACTGATGTTTTTTGTTTTTTCACTGTATGTTTCTCCAAATGATTTGTCTGAAGCATCGATGCGAGGTAAATATTGAACAGTTAAAACTCCCGGTTTTAATAAAAAGCTATCATTTTTACCTTGTACATAACCGCTTCCATGGAAAATGATTGGGACAATATCTAAATTTAGTTTCTCTGCAATATAAAATGCTCCTTTGTGGAAACGTTCTATTTTCTGTGTTTCGGAGCGGGAGCCTTCAGGGAAAATACCTAAAGAATATCCGTCGTTAATGAGTTGTTTGATCTTATCCAGATTCTCTTCATAACCTGCCGCTTTAGGAATAAATCCGCCTAACTTTACAATAGGTCCCATAAATGCGGAGTCCCAAACCCAATCATTCACCATTAATATCAATTTAGGATTTAACGATTGCATTAATAATGAATCTATGACAGACTGATGGTTAGAAATTACGATAGCAGGTTTATCTAATTTCTCTTTTAATGGATTGAGATTCCTTTTCTTTACATGAATGTTTACATATATCATCGACTTGGTG
>JAPLDC010000052.1 GCA_026391935.1 Bacteroidota bacterium
GATGGAAAAGAAGTTCAGGAAGTATATATGGGTAGCGTTTTGCAGGCCAATATAGGCCAGGCACCAGCTCGTCAGGCTGCAATGTTTGCCGGATTGCCAAATACGGTTCAATGTACAACTATCAATAAAGTGTGTGCTTCCGGAATGAAGGCTGTAATGATCGGTGCTCAAAGTATTATGTGCGGTGATGCTGATGTTGTTGTTGCCGGTGGTATGGAGAACATGAGTCAGGTTCCATTTTATTCCGAAAATATGCGTTGGGGAAATAAATATGGAAATGTGACTATGACAGATGGTTTGTCGAAAGACGGTTTGATCGATGTGTATCATAATTACCCCATGGGAAATGCTTCTGATCTGTGTGCAAAAGAAAATAATATCTCCCGTGAAGATCAGGATGCGTTTGCAATTGAATCCTATAAGCGATCACAGGCTGCCTGGGCAGCAGGGAAATTTAACGACGAAATTGTTCCGGTTGAAATACCGCAACGCAAAGGCGATCCTATCATAATGAAAGAGGACGAAGAATATAAAAATGTTCGTTTCGATAAAATACCTGAATTGAAAGCAGCCTTTACAAAAGAGGGTACAGCTACAGCTGCAAATTCATCTACTATGAATGATGGCGCTGCTGCTTTAGTATTAATGAGTAAAGAAAAAGCAGAAAAATTAGGATTGAAACCAATCGCGATTCTTCGCGGATATGCAGATGCAGAACATGCTCCTGAGTGGTTTACAACAGCTCCTTCATTGGCGGTTCCAAAAGCTGTTTCTAAAGCAGGTTTGACATTAGGCGACATTAATTATTTCGAATTGAATGAAGCATTTTCTACTGTGGGAATTGTAAATATTCAAAAAATGAAGTTGGATGCGAGCAAAGTAAATGTGAATGGCGGAGCAGTTTCATTAGGTCACCCATTAGGATGTTCTGGAGCTCGAATTATTGTTACTTTAATTCATGTGTTGAAACAAAATAAAGCAAAATATGGTGCTGCCGGAATTTGTAATGGAGGCGGAGGAGCCAGTGCTGTTGTTATTGAAAATGTGTAGTTTTTAATAATTTGTTGTTTTTTTCGTTGTCAATTCGAGTATTTCTGAAGAGGTATCGAAAGAAATGTATCGAGAATACAATATCAAGATAAAATTCGAATCGCAATTTGTTCTCGATACCATTCTCTTCCTTTGTCATCGAATTACTCGAACTTACATTTTAGAGTTTATTTAATTTTTTAGTGATAAAAATGTTCGGAATAGTAAATCTAAGTATCATCCCATGTAGAAAAGAACCTTCGGATCGCTCTGAAATGGTTACTCAACTTTTGTTTGGTGATCATTTTGAAGTGTTGGAAGTGCAAGGTAGTTGGTGTAGAATAAAAATTGCCTATGATAGTTATGAATGTTGGATAGATAAAAAACAATTCCTCCCAATTGCCGAATATACTTTTGATATTTTAAATTCCACTGAAATGTTTTGTGTGAATGAACTTGTTCAGATCATCACCGATAATAAGATCGCACAACTTTTCCCGATATGCATCGGAAGCACGCTTCCGAATTTTGATAATTGGGAATGTGCTGTCGAGAACTCCACCTATTTATATGATGGTGCATTTGTAAATGGACTTTTACCTTTTTCTAAAAATGGCATCATCGATACCGCAATGATGTATTTGAATACTCCGTATTTATGGGGAGGAAAGACACCTTTTGGTATCGACTGCTCCGGATTCACACAAATGGTATATAAGCTCAATGGAATTAAATTGAAGCGCGATGCCTACCAGCAAGCTGAACAAGGTGAAACATTGAGTTTTGTGGAAGAGGCGGAACCCGGTGATCTGGCATTTTTTGATAATGAGGAAGGGAAAATTGTTCACGTTGGCATCGTGATGGATAATAATAAAATTATTCATGCTTCCGGAAAAGTCCGCATCGATGGCTTCGATCATCAAGGGATTTTTAATAATGATAAAAAAAATTATTCTCACAGGTTAAGATTATTGAAGCGTATAATTTAAATTGAGAATTATCGTTTAGAAAAATATCATTAATCTTTATACAATTTGAAACGCTCATTTCTTTTTCTTTTTCTTTTCTTGTCAAAAATGGTTTTCGCACAGTATGATGCGGAGTGCTTTAATACTCAAAGAAAACTAATAACTGAGAATATTGCGAATATGCCTCTTGATTCGATGCATTATCGGGATACGCTGAGAATCGCTGGTATTGATCGTTATATTGATACAGTGTATGGCTTTAGGGTAGAGGATGTGACTTCGCAAATAAATAAAATGGTAGGTTGTAAAATGCCTGATTTTAGTTTCTTTGATCTGAATGGAGAAGCGTTCTCAATTTATAAAACAACATCCGATTTTACAATTATTAATTTCTCCTTCGATTGTGGAGATGTTTGCAATTATCAATTAGGCGAACTTTCTATGCTTAAAAAGACACTCGGCGATAGTGTCGTAATATATAATATCTACGAATTGGAAGACAAGAAATTAATCGATTATTTCAGTTCTCTTGAGCTAGCTGATAATATGGAGTTTGTTGCAAATGCCGATCTGCTTTTATTTTCTTATGCAATTAAGGATATTCGACCTTTTATTTATTTGTTGGACAAATACAAAAATATTATTTATGTAAAAGGAGGGCAGGATGTTACCGAATCATCAACCTTCTTGTATGAACAATTTCTTGAAAAGATACGAGCAACCAATTGTTCCAATTAGATCTTGATTTTCACTTCTTCTCCCAAAAATTTCGGTTGCGTATGAAAAATATACAGATCTAATACTGCCTTGAACTTTGCGAAGTATTCGCGGAAGCGCACTTTTAAAGAAAAATAATCAGGTACATCCTTGGCATTGAAGGCAACGACATTCATATCATAATAATTTCCAATGAACACTGCCCTCTGATTGTGAAATTTTTGTGAAATAACAGTAATATTATTTTGTCCGAATATTTTTAAACATCTTACCATGGAATCTAATGTTCGGAATCCTGCATAGTCTTTAGTGATGCAACTGTCCGGGACGCCCAATGCGACCAGGGAGTTTTCCATATCCGTTGCTTCATCGTATTCCTTCTTTGAATTATCGCCACTAACAATAATGTGTTTTATCTTTCCGGATTTGTATAATTCAGCTGCAGCTTCTATCCGGTATTTAAAAAATAAATTCTCAGATCCGTTTCGCAGGATTTTGCTTGCTCCCAATAAAATGGCGACATCGTTGCTTGGGATCTTTAAGGTATCGGTATACAATTGTGATGCAGTGCTTTTTATGATCCAATAATTGCTGCTTGCGATGAGTATAGATAAAAATATCGCAAGGATAAAAGACCACTTAAAGAATTTTTTGAATGGCAGGGCTTTTAATTTTTTTATCATTGAATACTATTTAACCTAAGAAATATTCTAACTTATTTAATTTTTCATTGTTTCAGTTCGTTTTTGAAACTATGCAATTCAGTGAAAGACTTTCAGTTTCTAAAAATATTTTTTTTGATGACGTCATTGCGAGGAACGAAGCAATCTCAGCAAAAAAGCATTGTTTAAAGATTGCTTCGTTCCTCGCAATGACGCGTAAATTTATCATTTGTTAGAAAGAATTTCATTCTTTCATTACTCCAACCTATGCAATCCTGAGAGTGGTTTATTAAAAGTATAGGTCGATCAATACAAATACAGCAAATATGACACTTGCAATTCCGTTAGTGGTAAAAAATGCAAGGTTAACTTTTGAAAGATCATCAGATTTTACTAATGTGTGTTGGTAAAATAAAAGCAAGCAATAAATGACGGCTCCTATCCAGTACCAGATAGTGAACTCAGCATATATTCCTGCATAAATAATAAATCCGGCACTAATCAAGTGTAAAATAGTAGAGAATAATAAAGCGCCCTTTTTTCCAAAAAGCACCGGAATAGATTTTAAATTTTTTGAGCGGTCAAAATCTTCATCCTGCAAGGCGTAAATAATATCAAATCCGCTCACCCAAAATAAAACAGCAAATGAAAAAAAGAGCGGAAGCCAATCGAATTTACCGCTAACAGAAAGGTATGCTCCTATTGGGGCAAGAGATAATCCCAATCCCAATACCAAATGACAAAGTGCAGTAAATCTTTTTGTTAGGCTGTACCCAAGAACAACTAATAAAGCAACCGGAGATAAATAAAAACAAAGAGGATTGATGAAATACGTGGTAGTAATAAATAAGATACAGTTCGCAATTACAAATATTAGTGCTGATGTAGGTTTTACAATACCTGCCGGAATTTCTCTGACAGCTGTACGGGCATTTTGTTCATCGATCTTTCTGTCGATAAATCGATTGAAGGCCATTGCGGCACTGCGGGCAAAGATCATGCACAATACTACAAATGCAAAAAGTTTTAGATCGAATTTTGCGTGTGTAAAAGTAATTGCAAGGAAGTAGCCGATAATTGCAAATGGTAAAGCGAAAATGGTGTGACTGAATTTTACTAAGGATAGATATTTGCTGAGCGTATTCGTTTTAGTTTCCATTCATCAATTATTTAAAACGACTCATAATTATTATTGCCAGCACAACAAGGATCGGGATAGAACTTAATATGATACCGATAATTCCGGCTGTAATTTTTTTTGTATTGATCTCGTACTTTGTATCAAAATAAACATAGATCGTGGAGGCCATCATCCCTAAAAATCCTATC
>JAPLDC010000189.1 GCA_026391935.1 Bacteroidota bacterium
TGTACCCTCCACTTGCAAAAGTTCGCTACGAAAAGATCCCTCAACTTTTTAAAAATGTGAAACTTGTGCTGATGTCAATATTTATTACATGGATAATTGCACCATTTTTCATGTTCTTGCTTTCTTATATATTTTTAAAAGATCATCCGGAATATATGACAGGATTAATTCTGATCGGTATAGCACCATGTATAGCAATGGTTATTGTATGGAATGAATTAGCCGAAGGAAATCGTGAATACATTGCAGGATTGGTTGGTTTAAATAGCATTCTTCAAGTTTTGTTGTATTCAGGATATTCGTATTTCTACTTAACATATGTTCCTAAAATGATAGGAATGAAAGGTTTCGAAGTTTCAATTTCTATTTCACAAATTGCTGAAAGTGTATTTATTTATTTAGGCATTCCCTTTTTAGCTGGAATAATTAGCAGATATTCTTTAATTAAAATAAAAGGGGAGGAGTGGTATCAACAAAAATTTGTTCCGTTTATTTCTCCAATTACACTCGTCGCACTTTTATTTACCATTATTTTGATGTTCAGCTTAAAAGGTGAATTAATCGTTCAAATTCCATTAGATGTTATTAGGATCGCCATACCATTAGTAATATATTTTGCTGTAATGTTTATTATTACATTTTTTATGGCGAAAAAACTTGGAGCCGATTATTCTACTAATACCGCATTATCCTTCACAGCTACAGGAAACAATTTTGAATTGGCTATCGCTGTAGCGATCGGTGTTTTTGGAATTAATTCAGGAGAAGCGTTTGCTGGTGTGATTGGACCATTGGTAGAAGTCCCTGCACTAATTGCATTGGTAAAATTAGCCTTCTGGTTCAGAAAAAAATATTATACAAACTAAAATTTTAAAATGAAAAACATACTATTCGTTTGTGTCGAAAATTCAAATCGCAGCCAAATGGCAGAAGCTTTCGCGAAAATACATGGGAAAGGAAAAATAAATGTATACAGTTCCGGTTCCCGTCCTTCAGGAATAATAAATCCAAAAGCGATAGCTGCGATGAAAGAAGTTGGGTACGATCTTACTACACATGATTCAAAATCACTTGATCAGATTCCTCAAATAAAATACGACTACGCAATCACGATGGGGTGTGGAGACGAATGTCCTTTTATTGTTGCGAAACATCGTGATGACTGGAAATTAGATGATCCAAAGCATATGAATGCTGTTGATTTCAATAAAGTAAGAGATGAGATCGAGAGAAGAGTGAAAGAATTGATTGAAAAGTTTTAATTAGATAATATTACCATCTTTCATCACTAATTTCCTATCGGCCATATTAGCTAATTCTTCATTATGTGTTACGATGACAAAAGTTTGATTAAATTTTTCACGCAAAGTGAAAAACAGTTTATGCAACTCTTTTGCAGAACTTGAATCTAAATTTCCTGATGGCTCATCAGCCAATACAACAGCTGGGGTATTGATTAATGCTCTTGCAACAGCAACACGTTGTTGCTCTCCACCTGAAAGTTCACTTGGCTTGTGATGCATTCTTTCTTTTAATCCTAAGAAAGTTAAAAGTTCAATTGCTTTTTCTTCCGCTTGATATTTTGAAGTGCCAGCAATAAAAGCAGGAATACATACATTTTCTATTGCGGTAAATTCAGGAAGCAAATGATGAAATTGAAAAACAAAACCTATGTTTTTATTTCTGAATTCAGCTAATTTTTTATCGTTAAATCCTGAAATGCTAGAATTGTTAATAACCAACGTTCCTTTACTTGGTTTGTCGAGTGTACCTAAAATATGCAGCAAGGTGGTCTTTCCAGCACCGGAAGCTCCTACAATAGAAATTATTTCTCCTTTATTGATATGAAGAGAAACACCTTTTAGCACTTGTAATGCTCCATATGATTTATGAATATCTGATGCTATTATCATTTTATCCTCTTTTTTTTCTGAGGTAAAGATAATCGAAATAATATAATACTTTCAGAGAAATAGTATTCAACTGTTTTGCCTCAAAAGTCATATTAAGATCGTTAAAATAACCTTCAACAGTTTTATCTTGTTCTTCATAAATAGAATTCTTCCAAACTAAATTCAAAGAACTGCCAGGTGCAAATTGCCACTGAAAAACCATATCCACATTAAATGCATTGAAATTAAAATCGTGATTTCCATCATAACTAATATTATCAATTAAGTGGCCATCATCCATTAAATTGTAAAAACTCTTATAGTGTGCTTTTGACCAATAATGGCGGGCTCTTAGACTCAATGATAAATTATTTCTGAATAAATACTTAGCTGATAAAATGTTTTCAACGTAGGTGATTTTTCTGACTCCAAAAACAATGTTACCGTAATCATCAAAATTTACCCAACCTCTGTCACCATCATCGATGTGAAAAGCAAGGTATAAACTAAACGACAATTTATCATTTGCCCTAAAGTTTGTCGATTCATTCGCTCCGTAAAATGGATTATAACCAATTGTAGGAGAAACAAGTCCGGTTGATCCACCATGCACGTTAATATTAAAACTCAAACGCTTACGCCAATCTGTATTCAAACCAGCATAGCTGAAAAAATTTTTTGTACGTATGAATATCCGACCAGGTGTTCGGGCTTCATAATAATCTATTCCATCAACGGGTTCAGATTCAATTCCTAAAAAAGCACTGTAGTAATTTTTAAAAGCTGCATCAGCCCCAAGGTGTATATTTATACTATTTCTCGTATGTGTCGTAAAATTTTCATTCTGATCAACAGAAAAGCCTAAGTGAGAATTTAAAAATAATCGGTTGGGCTCAAATTGAAATAGATTTATTCCGATTCCATTATTAATGTAATTTGTTTCGTTTGTGATTCCCATTCCATTATTATTGAATGTCGGATTCATGACATTCCTATAAACATCAAATTGAAATGGGCCACTTATTTTACTTAAACTTAAATGGTATTTATAACCAAACAGATCTGTATATTGATTCGTAACTGTATCCGTTTTTGAAAACACGTTACTAAGTGCTAATGAGGTATTGATACCATAAGTTCCTTTTTTATTTTTCAGATCAGCTCCTCCTGCTGTTACATTATCATTCCCTGCATCCTTGTTTCTTGTAACGTTGGTATTAATAATATATGCACTTGAGCTATTTTTCATTTGTTTGTCAAAAACTAAAATATTATAGTTTGAAAAAGGCTCTGTCAAAATTTTCCTTTCATTTCCAGAACTATCTCTAGCAATGGCATAAGTATTATCCATTACAGCATTCAATAAACCTACACCGAGTCCATCCGATGTTCTGCCAGAGACCTTTGTAGCATTTAATAATTTTGCCTGATCTGGATTTTTTGTAATGGTCTCGTTATTATTTGTTTGGTTGTAGACATCGTAATATTTGCTTGGCCGCCTTCCGATTCTTCTTGAATAAAATAGGTCCCCCTTCTGAAAAAGCTCGGTACTTTCCTGAAAAAATGGCCGCTGCTCATCATATTGAACCTCAAAAGCACTTAAATTTTTTACAACATTATCACTTTGCACTTGTGTAAAATCCGGAAGTAAAGTTGCATCCACCGTAAAGCTTTCATTTATTCCATATTTAATATCCAATCCGCCTGTTACATTACTTGAAAAATTGCTTTCACCCACAATATTTGCAGGATAATGTGACGTATATGCAGTAATGTATGGAGTAAGCGATAATCTAATTGGGACTTTGATATTTTTAATTCCTTTTAAATATCCAAAATATTTCATAAAATTTGTATCCCCTTTTTTCGTCAATGCCCACTGGTCAAACTTCCCGTTTCTTACAGTGTTTCTTGTAATCTGAAGCCCCCAAATCTGTTCATCAATATTCGCAAATCTTAAAGCAGAAAAAGGGATTTTCATTTCGACAGCCCAGCCTTTGTCATTTGTTTTTACGGCACTTTCCCAAACGGCATTGTAAAGATTATCGGAAAATTTACTGTCGCCTTGTAATCCTGAAGCTGTAACTATAAAAACAAATGCATCTTGCTCTGTATTATACGTATCGAATACAATTCTAAATTCATCAGCATTAACACCCTCATCCCGATTTCCTAATTGTCGACAAATACTGTCGCATGAAGAATCGTACAACATTGCACTAACGTATATAGCCGTGTTGTCATAAATAATTTTGACTTCCGTTTTGTTTGCAGTTGGCACTCCTGACACCGGACTTGCCTGAGTAAAACTGCTAGTAGAACTTACATTTTTCCATGAATCATCGTCTAGTATACCATCGATCTTTGGACTTTTTTCCGCAAGGGTAGCAATATATTCTTTTCTTATTATAGAAGTGTCGTTTTGGGAAACAATACTGTTGGTAAAAAAAAACAGTGCAATTGGGAGAGATAAAAAGTTCTTCATATTTACATAAAAGTAATTTTTAATTGAATGCTTTAAAAGTAAATTTTATAAAAGGCTATTCTATAGTTTTAACGGTTTTTTTTTATCTTTATATCTTATAAAACAATCCTATGTATAAAATTATTTGTTACCTGGTCCCTCAGCGACCCGAAATAAAGACAAAAATCTTTATTAATGCGCAATCAATCAAAGAATGTATTGAAATTTTGCGCAAAGAACACAATATTTTTGAAGAAACGATCTATAAAATAGAACGTACTGATAAAAAAAACCCTACAAAAAGCCAAATTGATTGGACAATAGCTGATTTTAGCCGATATAATTGAGCCAGAGAGAATGCAAGGAATTAAAGAAGAATTCCTAAAACGGCAAGCAAGAGCAGGTGTAACAAAAAAAGATTGGAAGGATATTATTTTAGAAGATGCAGAAACAGAAGGTTGTGTC
>JAPLDC010000339.1 GCA_026391935.1 Bacteroidota bacterium
AAATCTCCTCGATTGGCGATTGCATATAAATTTAAAGCAGCAAGAGTTTCAACCATTCTGGAAAGCATTTCTTATCAGGTAGGAAGAACAGGAGCAATCACACCTGTTGCAAATCTAAAACCTGTGCAATTAGCAGGAACAACTGTAAAACGTGCGTCTTTGCATAATGCTGATATCATCGAAAAATTAGATGTTCGTGTTGGAGACACTGTCTTTGTTGAAAAAGGAGGAGAGATAATTCCAAAAATAATTGGTGTTGATGAAATAAAAAGAGGGAATGATCTATTTTCCGAACCTTCAAAACCTACAAAATACATTACGCATTGCCCCGAATGTAATACAGAACTGATCCGAAACGAAGGGGAAGCGAATCATTACTGTCCGAATGAATTAGAATGCCCTCCCCAGGTTAAAGGTAAAATGGAACATTTCGTCTCCCGTAAGGCTATGAATATTGATAGTTTGGGTGCTGAAACCATTGCTCAACTTTACGATGCAGGTTTGATTCATTCAATAGCAGATATTTTTGAATTAAAAAAAGATGACCTTCTCAAGATCGATCGTATGGCTGAAAAGAGTGCCAGCAATTTATTGGCAGGCATTGAAGCTTCCAAAAGTGTTCCATTTGAGCGAGTTTTATTTGCGATCGGAATACGGCATATTGGTGAAACAACAGCAAAAAAATTGGCCTATTATTTTAAAAATATCGAATCATTAAAAAATGCTACCTTAGAACAATTGCTAGAAGTTGGTGATATTGGAGAACGATCCGCTCAAACTATTATTGATTATTTTGCTGATAAAAGAATAGAAAAGATTTTGGAGAAATTAAAAATGGTAGGGTTGCAGTTTGAATTATCAGAGGAACAAATAATAAATACAAGTGAGAAGCTAAAAGATCAATCTTTTGTTGTTTCCGGTGTGTTTAATAAGTTCTCCATGGATGAACTAAAGAAAACAATTGAACAGAATGGCGGAAAAAATGTAAGCGCTATTTCAGGTAAAACAAATTATTTATTGGCAGGTGAAAATATGGGACCTGAGAAATTGAAAAAAGCTGAAAAATTAGGCGTCCCGATAATTTCAGAAGAAGATTTTATCAAAATGATAAATGAATGATAGTAATGTTATTCCAGCCTAAGTAAAGAAATACAATTCGTTTATTTTATCCGAATATAAATGAGCATATTTAAAAATATTAAACAATCAATTGCAAATCGTGCCTTAAAGCAAGAATTGAAAGCATTTCAAAAAAATGTAAACCCTAATAAATTTAATTTTGACAAAATTAAAACAGTGGGAATTGTTTTTGACGCTACTAGTGCCGAGGATTACGAAATTGTAAAGCGTTATGTTGTTTATTTACGCGAACATTTGAAAAAGGTTAAAGTTGTGGGATTCTTTAGTACCAAAGAGATTCCGGCTTTGACATATTCAAAATTGGAATACGATTTTTTTTCTGCTAAAGAATTGAATTGGATGGGTACACCAAATTCAGTGGTAATTAGGAACTTTATCAATGAAGAGTTCGATCTGTTGATCGATCTGAATATCAATGATCATTTTGCTTTAAAATATATATCCTCCTTATCAAAAGCGGCTTTTAAAGTTGGTAAATATAATGAGAAGGATGTCGAGATTTACGATATGATGATTGATGCGGATAATACAAAGACAGTAAAATATTTTTTACGTCAAATTGATACGTATATTTCTATGTTAAACAGAGTTGATATAAGTTCTAACTAAATTTTAATTATTAACTAAATT
>JAPLDC010000107.1 GCA_026391935.1 Bacteroidota bacterium
ATATGACCATTTCTCAAAAAATAAATGATATTGCTATATTGAAGGCAATGGGGTTTAGAGGAGGAGATGTAATACGAATATTTGTTCAACAAGGCTTAATTATTGGCTTTTTAGGGATAGTATTGGGATTAACGTTGGCAACAATTTTGGTAAATGTATTAGCACATGTATATGTAGGTGGTGACATTGGTTTTTTCCCAGTTAGTTTTGAACCTACTCAATATATTAAAGGTTTAATTTTCGGTTTTTTAGTAACATTTTTTGCAGGATATATCCCTGCTCGAAAAGCAGCAAATGTAGATCCTGTTTCAATATTTAGGAAATAATGAATAGACAAATTATACTACAAACAAAAAATGTAGGAAAATATTTTTACGATCCTGAAAAATTCAGGGTATTAAACAATATTTCAATTGAGGCGTATAAAGGTGAATTCTTAACCTTAGTAGGGAAATCAGGGAGCGGCAAGTCAACTCTACTTTATTTACTCTCTACTATGGATACAGATTATGATGGTGAGATTTGGATTGACGAAAAAAAAGTAACAGGTTTAACCCAAAACGAATTAGCCGAAATGAGAAATGAGAAAATAGGTTTTGTCTTTCAATTTCATTATTTATTACCAGAGTTTAGTTGCTTAAAAAATGTAATGATTCCCGCACTAAGATTGGGAGTATACTCAAGACAAGAAATTGAAGAAAGAGCGTACAATAAGTTAGAAATTCTCGGTTTAAAAGATCAGGCTTTAAAACCTGCCTCAAAACTATCGGGTGGACAACAGCAAAGAGTTGCAATAGCAAGAGCTTTAATAAATGACCCTAAAATAATTATGGGAGATGAACCAACAGGTAATTTAGATAGTAAAAATAGTCAAATTGTTTTTGATATTTTTAAGCAACTGTCTTCTGAATTCGGACAAACTATTATTGCTGTTACACATGATAACGATTTTGCCAAAGCATCGGACAGAACAATTGAGATGCAGGATGGGAAAATTTTAAGTCATAACTAAACCATTATGCAATAAAATTGCATCGCTTGTGGTCCGAACTGCTTTTTAAACGACACGACGCCTAGGCCCACTTAGATGTTTCAACATATCGTTTGGTTGTAATTTCAATTCGTTTTCCTTCCATAAAAGAGGACATTCAGTGTTTTTATCATGATTCCTCTGATTAAATTTTAGATTTATAAATTATTGAATTGTTACAACTACATATTTAATAGCTGTTTTAGAAGATAATAGGAGTTTTCAGGTTACCTAATTTGCTAGAATGTAGGCATCTTATTATACACCTTTTAAACGAAAAAAGGCTACCCGAAGGTAACCTTTGATACTGTGAACAGGCACTGTTTGCACCTTGTTTCAGTTCTCTGCGGAGAAGGCGGGATTCGAACCCGCGGTACCTTGCGGTACACAAACTTTCCAAGCTTGCACGTTCGGCCACTCTGACACCTCTCCGTTTTTTAGGAATACAAAGGTAAGAAAAGTTTGATGCATAAATCATCTCGTAGCCAACAATATTAATAGAATTACTTAAATTTACAGCGGGCGAATGCATAAGATGAAGCGTATAGCTCCGTTTTTTACCTTCTAGAACTCAACTAATTCAACATATATAATTCCATGAAAAAATATTTTATCCTACTATTCACAATCGTAAGTCCCTATCTTTCTTTTTCACAAAAACAGAAAATTGTTGCAGCAGCAGATGGAAAATACAAAGAAGATAAATGGGTATTAAAATTTGAAGAAAATTTTGACAAGCCTTTAGATCTAACCATATGGAAATTACGCGAATATTCGCAAGGTTCATTAAGTACTGAAGGAGTTGAAGGATATTACACGTTGGACAATATTAAAATTGAAAACGGGATTTGCAAAATTATTCCCAAAAAAGAAACCTTGATAAGGAAGGCTGTAAGCTGGCAACCTGACAGCTTAAAACTTAGTGATGGCTTACCAAATATCAGAACATATTACAATACTTCGAGTTGGATTGAAACAAAAAAAACATACAGCTATGGAAAATTTGAGGTCCGCTGCAAAATACCAAAAGAAAAAGGATTCTGGCCTTCCTTCTGGATGTACGGAGAAAACAAGGGAGTTAACAATGAAATAGATGTTTTTGAATTTTGGAATGAAGAAAATATTTTTGGAAAGTATAATTCAAAAAAGTTATCTATGGTAAACCATATGACAGCACATTACAATAGAAAAATGAGTTCAAAAAAATATGAAGGCCCTGACTATTCAAAAGATTTCCATACCTATGCAGTTGTTTGGGATAGCACAAAGATCGAATGGTATGTTGATGGAGAACTAAAAAGAATCCATACAAAATATATCACAAAATCTGGAAAGAATGTAGAAGCAAAAGATGTGAAAGCCGGAGTTACGTATTACTTAAATCCGGTTTTCCCAAAAGATCCTATGAATATTATTTTGAATCTCGCGATCCAAAAAGGAAAAAACAAACCCGATGTTTCTACTTATAATAGTTTGTTTGAAATCGATTACGTAAAGTATTATGAAGCGGAAAGCAAATAAAAATTATAACTAACCATCAATACAATCACCCCTTGATGCAGCATTTGATCTAAGCCGAAAATATACCAGTGAAAAGGATTTTTTGCATCAGCAAGAGCTGGAAACCAAACATTCAATTTCCCTTTTAAAACATCAATGCAAAAATGAGTGCAAATTTGGACGCCTGTTAAAATTAGTACCGATTTAATTGGAACAAAAAACAAAAGTACAAAACACATTAATGTTCCGTGAATGCAAGCATGAATAAATATAGGAAAAAGAGGTTTGCCGATCAGTTTAGCCTTTAACATCCAGGGAGTCGACAAATGTGTGAAGTCGGCAAGCCAATGGCACAACATGAGTAAGAAAAGTAATTTTATCATTTGATAAAAATTAAACGGTCATCTCGCCTCTAAGATCAGTCTTTAATAATTTCTCGATCTCTTTTTTATTTGATGTCTTGGCTAAAACAAACATCAATTTTGCAACAGCAGCTTCCGAAGTAATATCAGAACTACCGATCACTCCGATCTTTTTAAGGGCAGCACTGGTCGTATATTTCCCTTGCTCAACTTTTCCGGCATTGCATTGCGTTACATTTAAAACAACCCTTCCACTCTCAATTGATTTTTTGAGTGCATCGATGAACCACTTTTGAGTACTTGCATTTCCGGAGCCGAATGTTTCCAGAATAATTGCCTTAACACCTTGCGCATTCAATATAGCTTCCACCACATTTTGAGTTATTCCGGGAAATAATTTTAGAATTGCAATATTCGTATTTAATGCCGTGTGCACTTTTAGAGATCTACTATTACTTTTTTGTAGCGCACCAAGATTATACTTAATGTGAACGCCTGCTTCGGCTAGTACAGGATAATTTGCAGATTGAAAAGCCTGAAAATGTTCCGCATTAAATTTATGCGTCCGGTTACCGCGATACAATTGAAATTCAAAATAAATGCATACCTCCGATATTATTGAACGTCCGTTATTTTTTGCAGCAGCAATTTCAATCGCTGTAATTAAATTTTCTTTTCCATCGGTTCGAATCATCCCAATCGGCAGTTGAGAGCCGGTAAGGATCACCGGTTTGTTCAGGTTTTCCAACATAAAACTTAAAGCGGAAGCGGTGAATGACATGGTATCACTACCGTGCAGAACTACAAATCCATCCACTTTGTCGTAATTCCTTTCGATCATTTTAGCAATATCGATCCAAACGGAGGGCTGCATATCGCTTGAATCAATTGGTTTATCAAAAGAGACAGCGGATAGTGTCACATCAAACTTATTCAGTTCCGGAATTTGTTCTGTAAGATGTTTAAAATCGAAAGGTTTTAAGGTTCCGGTTTTTGCATCTTGCATCATACCGATAGTACCACCTGTGTATATTAATAATACTTTTGATTTCATAGGAACAAATTTAAATGCTATATGCTTTCTCTACTAGATGTTTTTAACTCTTCTAAATTCTAATAATGTGAAAATACTATTTTTATCCTTTTGCAATTCTGTTTTTAGTATTAACCTCTATGCTCATTTATGCCTCTTGTTTATTCCCCTCTTGATATGGGCCAGGGGTGTGTTTTTCATATTCTTCAATATAAATTTCAATTGATCTGAGTACATTCAATAATTGATATTTAATTTCTTTCTCTGTAAATCTAAGAAATTTCAAATTATACTTTTCCAATTCTTGTTGACGTTTACTATCCTTAAAAAAAGCAGTTTCATTATTGTGATAGTTACCATCAATTTCAATTACGAGATCTAGCTCCGGGCAATAAAAATCAACAATAAAGCATAGAAGAGGCTTTTGTCGATGAAAATCGTAGCCATAAAATTGTTTCCTATTCAGTTTCTTCCATAATAGAACTTCACCTAGAGTGCTATTATTTCTTAACTCTTTTGCTAATAATTTTAGTTTAGGATTATATGGAATTAGTATTCTTGACATGATCTATTTACACACCCCTAGCCACTCTCAAGAGGGGAATACATCGAGCTTTATTAATTATTTTTAGAATTCCATTTTAAATTCAAAACTTAAATCTACTTTGTTACACACCCCTAGCCCCTCTCAAGAGGGGAATACATCGAGCTTTAATAATTATTTTTAGAATTCCATTTTAAATTCAAAACTTAAATCTGTTTTTTACACACCCTAACCCCTCTCAAAGAGGGGAATACATCGTGCATAATTGATTATTTTTAGAATTCCATTTTAAATTCAAAACTTAAATCTGTTTTTTACACACCCCTAACCCCTCTCAAGAGGGGAATACATCGTGCTTTATTAATTATTTTTAGAATTCCATTTTAAATTCAAAACTTAAATCTGTTTTTTACACACCCCTAGCCCCTATCAAGGGGGAATGCATCGTGCTTTATTGATTATTTTTAGAAGTCAATTTTAATTCAAAAACAAAATGCTATTTGTTAAAACTCCATGTCCACTCCATAAAGCTGAATCCCTTCCTTTAAAAATTAAAAATGTCAATTGAATTTTGCGTTGTAACAGCAGCAACTTCTTCTACACTGATATTTTTTATTTCAGCGATCCTTTTTGCGATCAACAATAAGTATTCGGGATGGTTTATTTTTCCACGATGTGGAACCGGAGCTAAATAAGGAGCATCCGTTTCCAAAACCAAATGTTTCAGATCAATGGCTTCCACTACTTTATCCAATCCTGAATTCTTAAATGAAACAACACCGCCAATTCCCAATTTAAAATTACCACTTTCGATCACTTGTTTAGCCTGCTCCACGTTTCCGCTAAAACAATGAAAAATTGATTTTAAATTATCCAATTTAAATTCGGAAACAATTTCCATTACTTCATCAAATGAATTACGGGAATGAATTATATATGGTAAATTGAATTTTTTTGCCAGTTGAATTTGAATTCTAAAAGCATCCTGTTGTTGAACAAAAAATGTTTTATCCCAATAAAGATCTATTCCAATTTCCCCAACGCCAACAAATTTGCGCTTGTTCAGCCAGTATTCCACCACCTGCAATTCATGCTGATAATCAGCATTAACTGAACAAGGATGCAAGCCCATCATGGCGAAACAATTTGAAGGATATTGTTTTTCTACCTGAAACATTCCCGGAATAGAAACACTATCCACATTGGGCATAAATAATCGTGTGATCCCCTTATCAATGGCATTTTGAATTAACGCTGATCTATCCAGATCAAAATCTTTAGAATATAAATGTGTATGCGTATCTGTTAGCGTCATTCTGTAAAATTACACAATTGTAAGGGAACGGAAGAAAAACAGACCGCCTATCCAGGGCATAAAAATTCACCAAAATTTTAATTCAAATATGTTTTAATTTTATTAAATTTGCTTTATGAACACTGTTGAGAAATCTCATGTTATTGACATTAAACAGATTACAAAACGTAATCCTGAGTAACCGCCTATTCTTAGCGTTTATTATTCGCTATATTTTCGATTACAATCTTTCCAATTTATAAATTTTAACCTTTAACCATTTTTAAATGCCAATTTATCATAAACTAGGAAAAATTCCTCATAAGCGTCATATTCAATTTGAAAATCCAAAAGGGGGCATCTATTACGAACAACTTTTTGGAACGGAAGGGTTCAACGGCCATTCTTCATTAATGTATGAGATCCATCGTCCTACCCAGGTAAAAGAGATTATCCAGTCGTACGATGTAACACCAAAGATCGCGATCAATAAAAATATAAAATCCTTATTATTAAAAGGATTTGATGTTAAACCTACAGAAGATTTTTTAGACAGCAGAAAAGCAATGTTGGTAAATGCCGATTGTATTATCGGTTTAGCCGCTCCGCAAAAATCATTTCGCTCGTATTTTTATAAAAATGCTGATGCAGATGAAATGCTGTTCATTCACAGAGGTAAAGGAAAATTGCGGACATTCTTAGGGAATATCCCTTTTCAATATGGAGATTATTTAATTATTCCTCGTGGAATGATCTATCAAATTGATTTTGAAACTTCCGACAACAGGATTTTTTATGTCGAGTCGCATGCACCTTTTTACACTCCGAAACGCTATAAAAGTTCATCCGGACAGCTATTAGAACATTCACCATTTTGTGAGAGAGATCTTATCTTACCAAATGAATTAGAAACATATGATGAGAAGGGAGATTTCTTAGTAAAAATAAAAAAAGAAGGAATGATGCATGAAGTTGTATATGCTACTCATCCTTTTGATGTTGTTGGTTGGGATGGTTATAATTTTCCATACGCATTTAGTATCCATAACTTTGAACCTATAACGGGTCGCGTGCATCAACCACCACCAGTGCA